>CAZCQT010000211.1:0-3838 GCA_964500905.1 uncultured Moorellales bacterium | reverse complement strand
ATTCTTTACACTGACAATCAAAGCCATTTCATCTAAAAGAACCAGGGATTCTTTGCAACCTTTTTTTGCGGCAGCCTCTATTCCGTCCTCAACTCGAGCTAACCTTTCCGGGGTAATCTCCAGCTGTCTTTGTTTTAGCCTTTCTGCTGCGTGCTTGGAAAACTGTAGTTTACTACGCTGAGCTTCCAAGGATTCTTTAAAAACCTGCTGAAAATCCTTTCCCGCCTTTTGACTACCCCTTCTCACCTCAGAACTCGGAAGTAATTCCGGTAGAATGGGCCTGGTTAAATCAATTCTCTGCGTCACTTGGCTCAACTCCTTCCTCTTGAGGCTCCCCGGTTTCAATTATTTCATCATTATTCTCCGGCTCCGGCCTTGGCTCCGGATCTAACCTTATCCCCACAGAAAGTAAGGAAATAAACCCCTGCTCCTTTCCATCAACAGACAGCCTAAACTGACCTTCCTTAAAATTTACTCCGGTTACCATACCTTGAATAAAATCTCCTTGCTCGTTTATGCCATGAATATCCTTACCCAGCAAGGATACATATTGGCTCCAAATAGCATCCTCTTGAAAAGCGTCCAGTTGGGCTGATATATTTTGTAATTCTTCCAAAGAACTGAATTGGGCCATTTGGGCAATAAATTCTGTATCTTTTAAAGGTTCCAATGGATTTTGTCCTCTGAATTGAGCCGCCAAAATCTTTAAAAACTCATCCTTGCCCAGTTCCTTTTTAACCTGCCTTGGTTCTTCTTGGGCATAATACCTTGCTCCCGTTTTGTATACCTCCGACACTCCTTAATCACCTCCTAAGCCCTATAATCGATTCCTATTTTTGCAAGCATTTCTTGGGGATTTAAAAGCTCCTCCAAAATAGCCGCTGTTTCAAAAGGCTCTGATTGAGAATCTTCTTTCTCTTGCCGTTCACTCCATGCTTTTTGCTGTTCTTGAAAGTTACTGCGAGGATCTCCAACCTCTACCTGAACCTGCTCAAGGCTAATGCCCTGTTCAGCCAGAGTCTGCCGAATATTTGCTAGATTTTGATCCAGCATTCTGCTAACTTGATGGTTTTCTACCAAAAAACGGGCAGTTAAAACACCATTTTCTGCAGTCACCTTCAAAGCCAATTTACCCAAATACTCCGGCTTAAGCTGGATTTCTATTTCTTGTTTTTCCCCCAATAGCTTTAACTTACCGCTTTGAATTATTTGCTCACTGATGCTTCGGTAGCTAATTTTATCGGGCAAATCTTGTGCAACTGAAACCTTAGCAGTTCCATCGCCGGACTCAGCCGTCACAGCATTTTGCTCTCCAAAGGCTTGGGAAAAGCTTTCTCCTTTATCACCACTGGGCTTTGCAGTTAAAACATCCGTTTTTAAATCCACCTTTTGCTCTTCTTGAATATTTTGGTTGATACTTGATAAAGGTGCTTCCCTATTGTTGTTTGTAAAAGCCGAATCTTGCAAGGGGGGTCTTAGGATATTTCCTTTTTCTTCAGAGGTATCCAAGCTGTTCTGTAGCTGTTGCCATTCCTTCAATAAATCAGTTAAAAACTCCGTATTCTCTTGTTCTTCAACATTAGAAATCAGAGTTTTTACAAGGGCTTCATTACCCCCTATTTCTTCCTGGACAGGCCTAAGCTGTTCCATTAGGGGAAATTGAAGGAGTTCCAGTAAGGATAAAAAATTGTCACTATGCTCTGTACTTTCCTGCCCTTCCTCCTGGAAAAGGCCTAAACCTATGCCCGCTAACAAACCACCCTTACCCTGGAAAAGCTCTTTAGCCACTGTTTGGAAAAGCATACTTTCCAATAACAACTGAAAGGCTTGCTGATCCCCCGTCTCTGCAACCCCTTGGTTTGCAAAGGGAGATGCCTTTTGTGCTGCATTTAAAGCAGTTAAATCACCCGGAAAAAACATTTGCATTTACTCACCTCCTTTCATCTAGGTATTATATTGAAAGATGCCCATTGGAAACATCTTTACAACCCTAAAAGCTATCTTTCTTTATCTTCCCTTTGCTGCCGCACATAGCCATTTACTGCCATATCATCAATAGCCTTTTGCTCGGCTTGATCTGCTAAATAAGTAAACTCTTGAAAACGTTTATCCTTGAGATTTTCAATTATTTTTCGATCCTGCATCTTTTGTTCCAACTCATGACGCCTGATAGTCACCTGGCCCCTGGCCGTATCCACTTTAACTGATTGTTCGGCTAATCGGTGACTTAGATACCCTTGATATTGTTCCTGATGAAGCAACTGGTCTAAATTTAGCTTGATTTGCTCTCTTGGCTCTAGGGCCTGAGACAGCTTTATTTCGATTTCTTGTAGCATCACTTTTTCCTGCTGATAAAAAGCCAAACTGGCCGCTAGATTTTCTTTGGCGGTACCTTCTAAGTTTTTACGATAGTTTAAAACAGTTTCCAAACTAAATTTAAATTTAGACAAGTTTCTCCTCCTTCCCAATTAATTAATCTGGAACAATACACTAATAAAAAAGATTATTTAAGGCCAAAAGAGTTTCTTCAAAGGTAAAATGCTCTTCCATTTGTTGTTTTAAAAAGTTATTTATAGCAGGGTAAAGCACAATTGCTCGGTCCACTTCCTGATTGCTGCCCTTTTGATAGGCCCCGATATTAATTAAATCCTCTACCCGCTGGTAAGCCCCCATGGTTTCTCTTAAATTTGTTGCCAAGGATTGTTGCTCTGCTGTTGTAATATCGGCCATCAAACGGCTGATGCTATTAGCCACATCAATTGCCGGGTAATGATTACGTGAAGCTAGCTGCCTGGAAAGCACTATATGCCCGTCTAAAATCCCCCTGACTGCATCAGCTATGGGCTCATTCATATCATCTGCTTCAACCAAAACCGTATAAAGAGCCGTAATGGAACCTACTTCATCATTACCGGATCTTTCAAGCAATTTAGGCAGCAAAGCAAAAACCGACGGAGTATAACCTTTAGTAGCCGGCGGCTCGCCAATGGCCAAACCAACTTCCCTTTGGGCCATAGCAAATCTTGTCACAGAATCCATCATTAACATTACCTTCAAACCCTGTTCCCTAAAGTATTCTGCAACAGCAGTTGCGACAAAGGCTCCTTTAATGCGAACCAAGGCGGGTTGATCAGAGGTTGCCGCTACTACCACTGATTTAGCTAGGCCCTCCTCACCTAAATCCTGGTTTAAAAACTCTAAAACCTCTCTGCCTCTCTCTCCTACTAAGGCAATCACATTCACATCAGCACTGGAATGTCTGGCAATCATCCCCAAAAGAGTGCTTTTTCCTACACCACTACCAGAAAATATGCCTAGTCTTTGTCCTTCGCCACATGTCAACAAACCATCTATAGCTTTAACACCGGTAATCAATACATCAGTAATTCTTTTTCTTTTCAGAGGGTTAGGCGGGGTATTGCTAACTGGTAACCAACTGCCTGTCCAGTTATGATCAGGATCCTTTAGCGGTCTGCCCAGACCATCCAGCACCTTTCCCAAGATTTCCGGTCCTACCTTAATTTGGTGACTTCTACCGGTGGCAATTACTTCTGCTCCAGGTGCTACTCCATCCAAAGAACCCAATGGCATGATTAGGGTTCTACCTTGCCTGAAACCCACTACCTCGGCATCCGTTGTTTTACCTTCTGCTACAATGATTTTGCAAACTTCCCCAATGGAAGCCATTAAACCGGATACCTCTACAATTAGCCCAATGACCTCTATGACTTTACCGGACACTCTGATGGCATCAGCATCCTCCAGCATAGCTTGGCAATGCGTAATATTAAGCATTAAAACCACCGCTTTGCAAAACCCTTTTTAACTCCCTTAGTTG
>CAZCQT010000210.1:0-3839 GCA_964500905.1 uncultured Moorellales bacterium | reverse complement strand
CCAGGCTTGGCCAGGTATTTGATACTTACTCCCCCTACCGCCCCGGTGCGAATTGCCGTTAGGGTCTGTCCGTTTAAGAGAGCTAAAGGCTTGCCTGTATTCCCTTCATTTAAAATCATTATACCATTAATAACTGGTTCTCCCTTAGAAGCATTATTTGGAAAGACAGATACCAGTTTTGTCCCAAAGCCCCGGTTGTTAAAACAGGGCATTAGCAGCAAGGTGTTATCCCCATGATAAACATGAGATCTGGGGGGCATTAAATAAGCATCTGTTTCATAAACCAACATGGCTTGCTCCACTGCGTCCAAAACTTCATCGGGATTAGCCAGCTTTAAAATATCCTTTTCATTAAACACAAGCATCTTAAAAACTCCCACATTATAATTATAGAAAATATCTCTGTATCCCGGCAGGCAACATAATTAAATATAAATGTATATTATTCTCCCTTTCTAATTAGTTTCCTGCCATATAATCAAAATAAACGAAAATGAAACGGTATTGCGACCCTTGTTTTGTTGCACAGGCAAAGAATATTGTGGTAAAATTAGGCTAGATTTGTTTAAAAAATGGAGGCAAATATTATGATAACAGTTAAACGGGTTTTTGTTGAAAAAAAAGTCGGTTTTGATCAAAATGCTCAGTACCTGTTAACTGAGTTCCAAAACTTTCTGAAAATCAAAAGCCTAAAGAATTTACGTTTACTCAATCGCTATGATTTGGAGTTGACTCAAGAGGAAGCCGACTCTGTTACAGAGACAATTTTTCCCGAAACCATTGCGGAAGCAATCCACTTTGAAGAGTTTCCTCTTGCCGGCCAAGAGTTTTTATTAACCAAGGAATACCTGCCGGGGCAGTTTAATCCCAAAATTCAAGGACTAATTCATTTACTGCAGCTCCTTTCCACCAACGAACAGCCCCTGGCCCGAACCGCTGAAATAATGCTTCTGGAGGGCAATCTGACCCAACAGGACTTAGAGAAAATAAAAAAATATTGGCTTAACCCCCTAGAAGCGCGAGCGGCAGACTCCAAAAAACCGACCGATTTAAAAGAGCATTATCCACAACCAACACCGGTTCCCATTTTGGAATATTTTATTTACCTACCCTATAAAAAACTTCAAAAGTTGCATCAGGAATTGGGTTTAGCTATGAGCATGGATGATTTTCTTTTTTGTCAGGAGTATTTCAGAAATCGGGAAAGAAGAAATCCCAGCATTACGGAAATCAGAATTATAGATACATACTGGTCCGATCACTGCCGTCACAAAACCTTTTTTACACCCCTGAAGGAAATAGAAATAAGCGAGGATGCTTCCGCAAAACCTATTCGAGATACCTTTCAGGCCTACTTGAAAAGCAGATCGCAAATACCAAAATTGGCTGGTAAAGATATTTGCCTGATGGATTTAGCTTTAATAGGCATGCGGGAGCTAAAGGAGCAGGGTTTACTGAAAGACCTGGATGAATCCGAGGAAATTAATGCAGCAAGTATTAAAATAGAGGTATTGGTGGATGAGGTAAAAGAGGACTGGCTATTGATGTTTAAAAACGAAACTCATAACCATCCCACTGAAATAGAACCCCGGGGCGGAGCAGCTACCTGTCTGGGGGGAGCCATCAGGGATCCTTTATCAGGCAGATCCTATATTTATCAAGCTATGAGAGTTACCGGCAGCGGTGATCCCAGAGTACCCTATAAAGAAACCCTTCCCGGCAAGTTACCCCAAAGGCAAATTACGAAGGAAGCCGCCTTGGGATATAGCTACTATGGCAACCAAATAGGTGTGCCCGCAGGACAAGTTGTCGAATTTTATCATGATGGTTTTTTAGCCAAAAGAATGGAGCTGGGTGCAGTAATTGCTGCCGCCCCCCGGGAGAATGTGCAACGCTTTACACCAAAACCGGGTGATTATGTGCTTTTATTAGGAAATAAAACCGGCAGGGACGGCTGTGGCGGTGCCGCCGGTTCCTCCAAGGAACATATTAAGGATGATGATTACACCTTAGTGGGCACGGAAGTCCCCAAGGGCAACCCCCCGGAGGAAAGAAAACTAATCCGCCTATTCAGAAATCCCGAGGCCGCCAGATTGATTAAAAAATGCAATGATTTTGGTGCAGGCGGAGTATCCGTGGCTATCGGTGAATTGGCAGACGGATTAAATATCAACTTGGATGCTGTGCCCCTTGCCTACCCTGGACTGGATGGGACAGAAATAGCCATTTCCGAATCTCAGGAAAGGATGGCTGTTGTCATCGCACCGGAAAATGTTAAAAGCTTTATCCAGTTGGCACGAAAAGAAAATGTATCAGCGGCGGTTGTGGCCGAGGTAGCAGGCGGCAAGCGGGTAAAAATGAATTGGCACGATGATTTAATAGTTGATTTAGAAAGAAGATTTTTAGATACGGGAGGGGTAAAGGATAAAGCCGGAGTTAAAATTAATCCCATAGATTACACGGCTAACCCCTTTAAAAAGCTGCCTCCTTCGATAGAAGGCAGGCAAGCTGATTTAAAAGTAGCTTGGTTGTCCAACCTTGAGGATCTGAATGTCTGCAGCCAACAGCCGCTTATGAGCCTTTTTGATGACACTGCCGGTGCAGGCACTGTCATAGTCCCCTATGGCGGCCGGAAAAAAATTACGCCCGGCGAAGGAATGGTTGCCAAAATACCCTTATTAAAGGGAGAAACCACCACAGGCTCAATTATGACCTTTGGTTATAATCCCATGATTTCCAGCTGGAGCCCCTTTCACGGCGGACTTTATGCAGTAATTGAATCAGTGGCAAAAAGTGTTGCTTTGGGGGGCAATCATCGTAAAATTCGCATG
This sequence comes from uncultured Moorellales bacterium, assembly GCA_964500905.1. GTDB lineage: Bacteria > Bacillota > DULZ01 > DULZ01 > DULZ01 > JBBAFB01. The sequence continues at coordinate 1,008 of CAZCQT010000210.1, read as the reverse complement.
AGCTTTCAGGAATATTTTGAAAGACTGGAACAGGATCCGGAAAAATGGGGAAAACCTTTTAGTGCCCTTTTAGGAGCCTATTCAGCACAAAAAGGCTTTTCGATACCGGCGATCGGAGGAAAGGATAGCATGTCCGGAAGCTGGCAGGAAATCAATGTACCCCCTACCTTAGTAGCCTTTAGTGTGACAACAACTGATATTACAAAGACAATCAGCAGCGATTTTAAGAGCCCGGGAAGCCAAATTGTGCTTATACCAATTCCCAAAAATGAACAGGAGTTGCCGGATTTTAAACTTTTGAATAAAAACTTTACAGCTATTTATGAAGCCATCCAAAAAGGCTTGGTACTGGCGGCGGGAACTGTAAAAACAGGCGGATTGGCGGCTCTTTTAAGCCAAATGGCCTTTGGCAGCAGCCTGGGGTTGGAAATTACAGAAAAAATAAATTTCCAACAACTATTTGCACCTGATTATGGTAGTATTGTCTTAGAGTTACCCGAAAACAGCAAGCCGGGGGAGCTATTTGAAGGAATTAATTATCAGTTAATCGGAGAAACCAAGGCGGAGCAAACTATTTCCCTTGGGGATACGGAAATTCCCTTGCAGGAGGCTCTATCCGCTTGGCAAAGACCCTTAAAGGAAATCTTTAGTAATGATCCCCTGACTTCTATTAAAGTAAAGCTGCAAAACAGCTACCCTGTTTATCAGGCACAAGGTAAGCAAAAGGCCTCTGTTTCCCACGCTAAACCAAGGGTTCTGGTTCCTGTTTTTACCGGTACCAATGGAGAATATGAAGCAGTCAGGGCCTTTGAAAGAGCCGGAGCATTGGTAGAAACCTTGATTTTTAAGGATCTGACCAAGGTAGAAGCCAATAATACTATTAAAGAGTTTGCAAAAAAACTAATGGAGAGTCAAATATTAATGCTGCCCGGAGGAGTTTCCGGTTGGGATGAACCGGAAAGAGCAGGCAAATATGGTGCGATGGTTTTGCGGCAGCCGATTGTTCAA
>CAZCQT010000209.1:0-3842 GCA_964500905.1 uncultured Moorellales bacterium | reverse complement strand
GTTACCCACTAGAACCTGAATCTAGCGCGTCTGCCAGTTCCGCCACTGCCGCAAATTTTTATTTATAAAGAGATTTTAACAAAAGTTGTTACCTTTTGTCAATTAAAAAAAACAGGAAATTAGTATTGAAAGATTAATTTTGCTCCTCCCATTTAACGGTTACAACATCGCCTTCATTTAAACTGGTCATAAAGTTAGCAGGAGTATCATTGACGATCATTGTAAGTTTTTTCCCTTTTACCTCCTCCGGTTTGAAATCTAAGACCTTGAAAACATCCGTCAGAATTACCATTGCGGTTGACGAAATTTTAGGTATTAAAATGTTTTTTCCATTTAAATTTATTTGTATTTTGGAAGGATCACTGGATTGCTGTTCAGTGGCTTTTTTTTTGTGGCTAATTTTAATGATATCCCCAGAATTCAATTGCTGATTCAGATTTTGACAAGGCTCACCATTCAAAAGAATTTCCGCTATCAAATCTTCCCCGGCATCAATGAGTCGGGCATAATTTATGGCATCCATTACGGTTTCCAATTGGGTGTAGCTGATTTTATCGCCATCCATAATTAGTGTGTCTAAATTATTCACACTTTTATCATTTACCTTAATGGAACTAACCATAGGCAACTCCGCACCATCAAGAACAAAGGTTTTTCCTATTAAATTTAATGGGAGAATGTTTTTAATAGTTTCTTGTCCTGAGCTACCGGGGACACCGGGGGTAAAAACGATATCACTGCCTTCTTGAACCAAGGCTACTAAATCACCTTCTTTACCATCCACTTTAATTTTACCCGGGGTGCCGGGTTTACCCTTAACAAAAATAATCTTTCCGTTTACTTCAAATGACAAAGCAGATCCTAATTTGCCTAGGTATTGGCTAGGTGCGATTCCTGCAGCTATTAAAGCATCACCGGCGGTTGCCTGATTTATGGCGAAGAGGCGTACAGGTCTTTTGTTGACTGACACTGTATGTAGTTCCAAATTTCGCTGATAAAGAGTATCTGTAAGAATTGCTAATGGAGTTATTGCTTGAGGTGCCGATAATTTATCAGTTAATTTTATAATTGGAATAGCAATTTCCTTATCCGCAATTACAACCCTATATTCAGGCAACCCTAAAAATTTGGCCATTTCTGTTTGCAAATTAGGGGTAAGACTTCCGCCACCGATACAGAGCACCGCTTGGGGTGGTTTTCCGTTTACCTCAAGTATTTTTTTGCTTATGTCCTGAGAGAGTTGTTCTATGGCAGTTTGCAGTGATGATAGTACCTTTTCTCTCGTACAGGAGCGGGTAGCTCCCGTGATGTCCTTAAAAACGATTAATTCATGCTCCCTTTGCAATTGTTTTTTTACATCTTCCGCTACTGAAAAATCCAATAAATACTCCTGACATAATGCATCAGTCATCTTATCACCGGCAATAGGGAGCATGGCATAGTCACTAATAGTGCCCTTTTCTGATACAGCTATATCTGATGTCCCTGCACCTATGTCAACCAAAGCGACATTGAGTTGCCTTACATTATCCGGGACAACTAAATTCATAGCCGCAATAGGCTCCAAAGTAATATACTTAATTTCTAAATCGGCTATACGCAAGGCATTATGTAGCGAATCCACTATCATATGTGGTAAGAAGGTTGCAATAAGACTAATGGTCAATTTGTTCCCTATTTGACCTAATAAACTACCTATGGGCACCTCGTCTAAGGCTTCCTGTGTAATACTATAACCTACACAGTGGAAGTCTTTGGCCTTGTTTAGCCCCAAAATTGTTTGCTGTGCTTTTCGGACCGCGTCCAAAACAAGTGCGTGATATATTTCTTCATTCACTTCCTGAGGAAAAATGAAATCTAATTCTGCACTGCCTTTTGTGGTTACAAGTGATCTTCCGGCGGCAGCCACCGCTACCTGCTTTAAATTATAACCCGATTTTGCCTCTATATTAGCTTTAATATTGGTAATGGTTTGGGCTACTTTAGGAATATCATGAATTTGCCCCCCTATCATAGATCTTTTGGGATGCTCCTCAACTTCTATGTTTAATATTTCCAACGAATTATTAGCTAGTCTACGTGCTAATATGCCTACTACAGTCCTGGTGCCAATGTCTAAAGCAAATATCAGATTTTCATTCACATCGTTTCTCTCCTTTAAATGGGCAAAAGTTTTAAATTCGTTGACAGGCTGTATACTGCTTGATAAAATCAGGTCATGTCAAATTTCTATAATTTCGGGTGATTTTATGTTTGGAAAAGAATTTGCTCTCGGCAGTAAAAAAGCAATACCAATTGCAATGGGTTATTTTCCTTTAGGTCTCGCTTTTGGTGTATTAGCAAGGGATACGGGTCTAACCTTACTTGAAGCTACCAGTATGTCTTTTATGGTATTTGCAGGTGCAGGCCAGTTTATTGCAATAGGTTTTTTGAAAACAGGTGCAGATATTCTAACTATTGCGATAACTACTTTTTTAGTTAACTCAAGATTATTTTTAATGGGCATGGCCTTTCAGCCAAAATTAAAAGAATGGTCCCGATTAAAGTTGGGTATCATTGCTGCGGAAATAACTGATGAAACTTTCGTTGTAGCAAATGATTACTATTCTACAAATGAGCCCTCTTGGCCATTTCATTTGGGTCTTAATATTACAAGTCATCTCGCATGGATTACCAGCTCTGCATTAGGTGCCGGTGTGGGTAATTTAATCAAAAACCCTGAAAGTCTGGGTTTGAACTTTGCTTTGCCCGCCATGTTCATTGCCCTATTAGTCGGTCAAATTAAAAACAAAAAAAACCTTGTAATAGCTGTTGTCGCGGGTTTTCTTTCTTTAACTTTTAAAATATCTTTAGTCGGTAATTGGAATGTTCTTTTGGCGACCTTAATAGCTGCAACATTAGGAGTGATACTTGAAAAATGGATAAACAAATAGTCTTAATAATAGTTAGTATGGCGATTGTTTCATATATTCCCAGGGCTTTACCCCTAATTGCTTTTAATAAAATGGAGTTTCCTCCCATCTTAGTTAAGTGGTTGAGTTATATCCCCGTAGCAGTTTTAGCTGCTTTACTGACACCGGATCTCTTTGTTTTTCAAGATCAATTTAACCTGTCTTTGGCCAAGGTCAGCCTTTTTGCTGCAATACCTACTTTTATAGTTGCCATATTCAGTAAAAGTATGGTTTGGGCTTTATTGGTAGGTATGGGTAGTTATGCATTATTTCAGTTTTTACAATAAGGTAGAAACTTATATGTGTTAACACAAGGCATTAATTTAAAAGCGTCTATTTTGAACAAAATCGGCCAAGCCCGCCAAGGCTTCCTGGTGTTCTATTAAAGGAATATGTTTTAGTTGTTTTTTTGCTTTATTAATAAAGCGGCTTGCAACTGTGAAGGAGTATTCAATAGCACCTGATTCCGTAATTAAAGAAATTGCTAATTGTATTTCTTCCTCTGTTTTGTTTAAGTTTGTAACAATTTCACTCAAGATTTCGGATCTTTTGGAATATTTTAAAGCATAAATTGTGGGCAAAGTTATGATGCCTTGCCTAAAATCGCTACCCACTGGCTTGCCGAGCTCTTCTTGTTTTGCTGTCAAATCTAAAATATCATCAATTATTTGAAATGCCATGCCTAAGTAGTGTCCATATTTCGTTAAAGCCTTTTCCAACTCCAGCGAAGCATTGCTGACTATTGCTCCCAATCTGCAACTCGCAGAAATAAGCATAGCAGTTTTTCTGTCAATGCGATAAAAATAATCTTTAATAGTCTGTTTAGGATCATAGGCTGTAGCTATTTGTTGTATCTCTCCCTCGCACATTTCTACACTTACATCTGCAATA
>CAZCQT010000208.1:0-3854 GCA_964500905.1 uncultured Moorellales bacterium | reverse complement strand
ATATTGATCAGATAAGGCACTAATTTTTTGTGCTGTATCCTTTAAATCTAATACTAAACCTTTGTTCAGTCTCATGCCTAACACTACATTTTCCACTACAGAAAGAGCAGGAATCAACATGAAATGTTGATGTACCATACCAATGCCTAATTCTATTGCAAACTTAGGAGAGGTTATTTCGACATTTTTACCTTTTAAATAAATATCACCAGAAGTAGGCTGATAAAGCCCATATAGAATATTCATTAAGGTACTTTTACCTGCACCGTTTTCACCCAGAAGAGCATGCACTTCGCCGGCAATAGCCTCAAAATTTACGTTGTCATTGGCTAGGACACCGGGAAATTGCTTAACAATATTTCTCATTTCCAGCAGTAAAGACATCTGAAAATCGTCCTCTCAATTATTATTTCCCTCACGAAGCAAACAGCAATTTATTTTAAAACAATCATTATTCCTTGCTATATGGCACGCCGCTTGCTGCAGGTGCTTTGGATTTTCTTACAAACCCTGTTAAAGCCAAAATTGTTAAAATGTATGGCACCATCAGTAAAAAAGGAAATGGAATCTGCGAACCAGACGCCTGGAGCCTAAATTGCAGCGCATCACCAGCACCAAATAATAAAGATGCTCCCAAAGCACCTAAGGGGGAGAAATTACCGAAAATTACCGCTGCAAGAGCGCTGAAACCCCTGCCAGCAATCATGTTTTCTGTAAAAAAATTTAACAATCCAATTGATACATAGGAACCCGCCAAACCAGCTAGTAAGCCACTGAATATAACACTTCCGTAACGAAGTTTATTTACGTTGATGCCCACAGTATCGCAAGCCTTGGGGTGCTCACCTACAGCCCGAATTTCAAGCCCGATCTTAGTTTTAAACAGTACGAAATGTGCAAGCGGGACCAACAGTAATGTAATATAAACCAATGCACTTTGCTGAAATAGCACAGGTCCGATGAGAGGTATTTTTGCTAAACCTGGGACTAGAACAGATGCGAAAGATTCAATTTTTGGTGGCGGGGTATTCACGCCAAATATAATTCGTGCAACAAATGTAGTTAACCCTAATCCCATAATATTAATAGCTGCGCCAACCACAATTTGTTCAGCCTTAACTGTAATGGTGAGATAAGCAAACAGTAGTGAAATCAATGCACCAAAAAACATACTTACTAAAGCTCCTAGCCAGACACTGCTTGTAAGATAAGAACCTACAACACCTGCCAGCGCCCCGATAAGCATTGTTCCCTCTGCACCAATATTTACCATGCCTGCCCTTTCGCTGAAGATGTAACCCAAAGCAGCCAAAAGAATTGGTACGGCAGTACGAATGTCAGCCGCTAAAAAACTCACAATTGCATCCACCACACTACTTGCCCTCCCCGCATACTTTGATGTTTTTGCGCTTCCTGCTCATTATATTGAACATGTTGCTGCCGACTACAAAAATTATTACCAAAGATTGAATAATGTAAATTATGGCATTTGGAACCTCTGCTGCCATTTGCATTTTATTGGCACCGCTGCGCAAAATTCCAAACAATAATCCAGATAAAATAATTCCTATAGGGGTGTTTTGTCCTAGCAGTGCAACTGCGATTCCGTCAAAACCGTATCCAGGAGAAAACATCTGGAACATTCTTTGCTGAATCCCCAAGATTTCACTCATTCCGGCAAGGCCAGCAAATCCCCCGGCAATAAACATTGCCAAAACAGAGTTACGTCCAAGGTTAATTCCCGCGTATCTTGCTGCCTCAGAGTTTAAGCCCACCACCCTGGTTTCATAACCAATAGTGGTCCTCCAAAGAAAATAATAATAAAATAATACTGCTAGGATCGCGACTAGCAAGCCTAAATGCAATCTTGTCCCAGGAACTATTCTTGGGAGTTGGGCACTCAATTCTACTACCGGGGTTTGAGGGAATGTCCCCGGCGGTTCCTTCATGGGGCCGGTAACAAGATAAGTAACCCAGTGAATAGCCACATAGTTTAGCATGATTGTGGTGATAATTTCACTAGCGCCAAATTTAACCTTTAACCATCCTGCTAAGAAACCCCATAAACCCCCACCTATAAAACCACTTATAATAGCTAGCGGTAAATGAATAAAAACCGGTAGACCCTTAAAATAAATACCTACAGCAGTAGCAAGAAACCCACCCATGTAAAGCTGACCTTCAGCCCCAATATTAATTAAACCGCAGCGATTGGCCAAAGCATAACTCAGCCCAGTAAATATTAATGGCACCGCTTTTATAAGTGTTTCGCCTATAGCCTTATTACTGCCCAGAGAACCCTTTAATAGGTAATGGCATGATACTATAGGGTCAAGACCAGCCAAGCTAATTACAATAGCACCCAAAACTAATGCCAACACCACGGCTAAGGCTGGCAGTGCCAAGCTTCTAAGGCTTGCTGTGATGACATTCTCTTCTCTTATCTGCCTCTTTATCTAAATCATCTCCCCAACATAGAAGTGGCGTGGACGCTTCCAGTAAACTTTAAACAATACATATAGATTTGCACAACAAAAATAATCCCCAATCTTTTTACATAATTACGGTCTTAATCATGCTTTTACCCCAACTGGATAAACAAATTTTGAAATCCTTCCCTGTCTTAATTCTAACCTAAAACCCACTATATTCTGGTGGCAGGGAAGGATCCTCGTCTTTGGTAAATCTGGCCAATTTATTAACAAGCTTAACTTATCCTTGTTTTATTCTTCCCATTCAACCAATTGCTTTGTTATCTCTTCAGGACTAATCTTCCCCGCTTTTATGTCATCAACCGCTTTTTGGATTATATCCTTTTGTTCCTGTGTCAACCTACTATCAAAGTTACGGTAAGGCGCTAAGGAAATAACACCTTCCCTCACCCCCATCGAATAGAGTTGTGGCTCCCATTGGTTGTTTTGAATCAGCTCTACAACTTTCTCAAATGCTTGCGGAAAATCAACTAATCCACTGGTTATAATATTATCAGGAGCAAGTGAACTCTGGTCTGATGCTGAACCAATTGCTAATACATCGCTGGCCACCGCTGCCTGAAATACCCCCAGTCCAGCTTGATCAACATTTTGCATAATAACGTCTGCACCCTTGTCAATCATTATTAAGGCAACCTCTTTAGCTTTGGCTGCATCTTCATAATCGCCGGTGAAAGCATGCAATACGGTGAGATCAGGGTTTGTGTATTTAGCCCCGGCTTCAAAACCTTGCAAAGCTTGGATCCCTGGAGGAATCACCATACCTTCAATCGCTGCAACTATTCCAGTTTTTGTTGTTACAGCAGCGACAACACCCTGTAAAAAACCCTGTTGGGTATTACTTACATCTAATGAGCCAACATTAGGCCCCTGACTAATATCTGTGCTCGTGACAATAAACTTAATATCAGGGAAATCTCCAGCGACCTTCAGCGCAGCATCGCCGAATTCAAAACCATGTGCAATAATAACATCATATCCATCTTCAGCATAGTTTCGAAAAGCTTCTTCCTGATCGGATTGCGAGATTTTTTCGGCATAGGCTGTTTTAGCACCAATTTTTTCTTCAATTAATTTCAAGCCATCATAGGCCACAGCGTTCCAGCCCTGATCATTAGCAGTACCAGACAGAATTAAAGCGACTTTCAGATTAACATTATCCTTATTTTCATTGCTGGTTTTTTCTTGCCCACAACCCACTAATAACAGTGTCATTAGCAAAAACAGCGCTACCCCCAAATTAAGAGAACGTTTCATTTTTTAACCCCCCGATTTCTTTTTTCAATAGAACATTTGATTATTTGACCATTTAAAAAATCTTTTATTTCTCGCTTAATTCTTGTTTCTTCTGTTATCTTTTTA
>CAZCQT010000207.1:0-3864 GCA_964500905.1 uncultured Moorellales bacterium | reverse complement strand
ACACAAGGTGCCGGAGTGCAAAAACCATAGCTTGGTACTAATAATTGAACAGTCAGAATACACTTAATGACCACACATACTTGAATATCACAGGTGACTGTCGGGACACTGTCAACAACATTTGTTACTACGCAAACGCAAGAGGTTATGGTAGTATCCGAACAATCCGCAGTTGCTTCCGGAGGGCAACAGAGAGTAACTGTTTTAGTAACAGTAAATATTTCATCTACACTTTCAGCGGGGTTTAAGGGATCTGCTAGGGTTAAAGGGATATTAATAGCCATTACAATATTATAAAAACCATCCCCGACGCTTGCTCTGGAAAGCTCTCTGCAGGTAGTTGCAACTCCCGGTGTTTGAGCACAGGAAATTAAATCACCAACAATAAATGTCCTTGGAATACCCGTAATGGTAAAAATTCTTGTTCTCTCTTCCACCTGAAAGCAGCTATCATAAACCTTGTCAACGGAAATACATTCAATTCTCGTTGGAGGAGGACAACCCTCCGGGGGACATAATCCTGGCCCAATAATGGGAGGTTCCTGAAGACAATACCTTTCTGACATTAATTTTCCTCCTTATGCTATAAGATAAATGGAAAAACATTCCCATTTGCTATATTATATCCCTATTACCTTTATTTGGTTACGAAATATTTTTAGTTTTATTTTCTCGACATATTTACCCTTCTAAACAAAAAAGAGCGATGAAAACACCGCCCTTTTCTTACTCACCACCTTAAGGATTAACCGGCAATATTTCCACAACTCCTCTGGTAACTAACCTAGCACTGGCTATCTGCACCAATTTTTTACCCCTACTGGTTAACACATCCTTAGCAACAAGCAAATCCATCACATTTTCCACTTCCTGAGCCGTTACTTCAGCTTTTGGATCCTGCACAGAAATAGTTGCCTTCTTGCCCTCCTCAGTTAAAAAAATCATTTCTAATTTAGTAGTTTCCATCCTTTCACCTCCTTCCCTTTTAACTAATAAAAACAGTTCCTCCTTTCAAATTACTCCTCTACCACGCTACTGTTTTGAAGTAATTGAATCTCAGTCAGGGGATGCTCCATCAATTCTGATAAGCCCTGCCCCACTTCATAAACATCCTGGGGATCTACTCCATCCCTAACATCCTTATAGCTTCTTAACTTAAAGATGGGATCGCCCTGCTCATTAGTACCGACTAACAGCTTCAGCCTAAGAGAGGTATCCAAGCTTTCTAATATTACCGCCATTTAAGCCACCTCCTTTCCTAATTTCTAAGCCCATTTTACCTGGGTGCTTCAAGAAAATAAAAAACCGTTGGATCCAAAAAAGGCTCTCAAACAAACAGTTCCGCTTGCAAACCTCACAATTACTCTCAAAAATCAATTTCAATAACAGCTCTTAGTCCTGCACCTAGTAAAAATTACTGATTTGTTGTTTTTAAGATCACATAAGGAACGGGCAAATTCCATTTACCCCCCAAATTTGCAACTTGGGGATTAAAATCTGCCATTTGCCAGAATATTCTTTTAATAATCTTTTCTTTTATATATACTTTAGTTAGACAGATAAGTTAATTGATTTTTTCCAAGCAAAACTTGCAGCAGAATTATAATGAAAGAAGGGAACACACTGCTTAAGTTTTTAGACACAAAAAGGATTCAGAAGTTTCTTTAAATTAAAAGGAGGGCAAGTCATGCAAGAACAAAAGGTATCTTTATTAACGGAAGGGCAAGTAATAGATCCACCGATTTCCTTTGTTGAAAAAGCAAATTTTAAGGATCCGCAAATTTATCCGACAGTTTCGGAGGACTATGAAAGCTTTTGGGAAGAACAAGCCTCTAGGTTAGATTGGTTTCAGAAATGGCATCAGGTTTTAGAATGGGAATTGCCTTATGCTAAATGGTTTGTTGGCGGCAAGCTCAATGCATCCTATAATTGCGTAGATCGTCATTTAAAAACCCATCGAAAAAACAAAGCGGCACTTGTCTGGGAAGGTGAACCGGGGGATTCCCGCATTCTTACCTATCAACAGCTTTACTATGAGGTAACCCGCTTTGCCAATGTATTAAAAAATATGGGTGTAAAAAAGGGAGATGTAGTTACCCTCTACCTGCCCATGATTCCTGAGCTCCCCATAGCCATGCTGGCCTGTGCTCGTATTGGAGCCCCCCATAGTGTGGTTTTCGGCGGCTATTCAGCCGAAGCACTCAGCACTCGGATTGATGACGCCAAATCAAGAATAGTAATCACAGCCGACGGCGGCTTTAGAAGGGGCAAAATAGTCCCCTTAAAAACCAATACCGACGATGCTTTAGAAAAAAGCCCGGAGGTAGAAAAGGTAATTGTAGTTAACAGAACCGGAGATATTTCCAATTGCAATATGAAGGAAGGACGAGACTTTTGGTGGCATGAATTAATAAAGGAAGCACAACTTCACTGCCCACCGGAAGAGATGGATGCAGAAGACCCCTTCTTCATCCTTTATACCAGCGGCTCCACGGGTAAACCAAAGGGAGTTTTACACACCACCGGCGGCTGGATCACCGGCCACAGTTATCTTCTTTACGGTCCCTTGAGCAATGGTGCCACCTCAGTCATGTATGAAGGAAGCCCCGATTACCCGGCAAGAGACCGCTTTTGGGATATAGTAGAAAAATATGGCGTTACCATTTTTTATACGGCCCCTACCGCTATCACGGCTTTTATGGGCTGGGGAGAAAAATGGCCCCAAGGTAAGGATTTATCTACCTTACGCCTTTTGGGCACAGTGGGAGAACCCATTAACCCGGAGGCTTGGCTTTGGTATCACAAGAATATAGGCAATGAAAGCTGCCCCATTGTAGATACTTGGTGGCAAACAGAAACAGGCATGATTTTAATCACATCCTTGCCCGGAATAGTACCCATGAAGCCGGGTTCCGCGTCCTTACCGATTCCCGGTTTAGAGGTAGCAATTTACGATGAAACCGGTGAACTAACTCCCGACGGACAACAGGGCTATTTAGTAATAAAAAATCCTTGGCCTGCAATGCTCAGAACTTTATATGGAGATGATGAAAGATATGTAGATACTTATTGGTCCCGCTTTCCCGGCGTATACTTCGCCGGCGATGCCGCCACCAAGGATAAGGATGGTTACTTCTGGGTTATCGGCAGGGTGGATGATGTAATTAATGTTTCCGGACATCGGATAGGTACGGCAGAAATCGAAAGCTGTTTGGTGGAGCATCCCAGTGTTGCCGAAGCCGCCGTAATCGGTATCCCCCATGAGATTAAGGGGCAAGCCATCGTGGCCTTTACAAGCTTGAGGGAAGGGTTTACAGGCAACGAACAATTAGCCGCTGAGCTAAAGGCCCATGTCACCAAAAAAATCGGTGCCTTAGCAAGGCCGGAAGTAATCAGTTTTTCACCTGAACTGCCTAAAACCCGCAGCGGTAAAATTATGAGGCGTTTATTAAGAGATATTGCGGAAGGCAAAGAACTTGGAGATACCAGTACTTTAGCAGATCCTAGCGTTGTCGCCAGCCTACGGGCGAAATTTTAAAATGAGGTGATAAAATGCCTGACAAAACGATGAAAGGTTGGGTAGTTACCTATGCAGGCTTAGGCATCAATTTATGCTTAGGGGTTTTGTATTCTTGGAGCATTATTAAATCAGCCCTCATGGAACAATTAGGTTGGACCAACACAGCGGCTTCCATCCCTTATACAGTGGCCATTATTGTCTTCGCCATTGTGATGGTTCCCGCCGGTCGTTTAACGGATAAATGGGGTCCGCGGTTTGTTGCAATTTTGGGAGGTCTCTTTGCAGGAGGGGGCATGATACTAGCCGGCTTTAGCTCCTCCTTGACGATGCTGGTAATTTCCTTT
>CAZCQT010000206.1:0-3870 GCA_964500905.1 uncultured Moorellales bacterium | reverse complement strand
ATTTGAGCCGCTCTTGGTGCCACATGGATGCCCCTAGCCAGATCCAAGCTGCTGGGCTGCATAGATGCCATAATGCCGCTGAGAGCATCATTAAATATTTCTATAAGTGCCGGAGGCAAGTCGATTGGCAACCCACCACCCGAACCAATATCGAAATCACCTTGATTTTCCTCCGCCTCTCTTGCCTGCTCCGCCCTGTCCTTGGCTTCATCCAGGGACACCTTAGCCTTTGCAACAGCTATTTGGTTTAAGGCCATTTCATAATTATTCTTTAAGGCGATTTCAATAGCCTGCTCCAAACTCAATTCCTTTACCACGGGCTCTGGAATTTCAATTTCAGCCCCATCCCCGTCTTCCTTTTTTGACCCATCCCCTGTAAGCTCTTCAGGGGAAATTGGCTTCCCGATACCATGAATATTTAAGTCCTCAGGTCTTTCCCCAAGAGCAAAAGCCGGAAAAGCTCCAAAAAACAGCCCCAACACAAAAATCAAAAGAACTGCCAACGCCAAAGGTTTTTTGAACATATTGTCCCCTCCCTTTTTTCTAAACCTCGTAAGTACATAATATCCGAAATACAACTAAACTCCTTAAACTCCCTGCCTACTGCCGTTTGTTATTAAGCCCTCACCCGATTCTCTGTTTCCCTATCCGCCTTCCTCCTCGCCAGCTTTTCTGCCCAATCCTCAAAAATACTGTAGATCACCGGAATCAAGATTAGAGTTAAAAAGGTAGAGGTAGTTAGCCCTCCCACGATAACCGATGCTAAGGGCCCCCCTGCTTCGCTGCCCTCTCCGGAAGCAAACATCAAAGGCAACATGGCTAAAATGGTAGTTAAGGCAGTCATTAAAATGGGCCGCAGCCTGGTTTTGCCTCCTTTAATAATGGCCTCCCTTGTTTCCATTCCCCTGCCACGTAAAATATTGATATAATCCACCAACACAATCCCATTATTGACCACAATTCCCGCCAGCATCACAATACCAATAAAGGAAATCACATTCAGGGTGCTGCCGGTTAAAAGCAGTCCCACAACTACCCCGATAATAGTTACAGGTAAGGAGAACATAATAATAAACGGGTGCAAAAAGGATTCAAACTGAGCCGCCATAATCATATACACCAGGAAAATAGCCATAATTAAGGTATTGGTCAAGCTGCCAAAAGCCTTGTTCATTTCTTCCGCCGCACCGGTAAGACTTACCCGATAACCATCCGGCAAACTAAGCTGTTTGTCCAACAGGGCCTGGATATCCTTAATAGCACTGTTCAAATCCCGATCCACCAGCTGAGAGCTAATGGACATATAGCGAACCTGATCCTTACGTGTAATATCAGTGGGGCCTTGAACCATCTCAAAATCCGCCACTTCATTCAAGGCAACCTTAAACCCTAAAGGAGTCAACATCTCGATACTTTTTAAATCCGAAACAGTCATCCTGCTTTCTTTAGGGAAAATAACCCTTACATCCACTTCTTCTCCTGCATCACGGAACCTGGTCACCGTTTGGCCCTGCATGGCTGTCCTGATAGTAGCAACAATCTGAGCCTGGGTAAGCCCATAGCCGGCGGCCTTATCCCGATTTACAAGGATTAATAACTCGGGCCGTCCAGATTCCCCGGCAATTTCCACTTCCCTGGTACCTTCAACGCTAATCACCAGATCCTTTACTTGTGCGGCTATTTCCCTTAAAACATCCAAATCATCGCCTTCCACCCGCACCATTAATCCGGACATGGAAAAACCCATGCTGCCTACCGCATCACCTGCGGACACACTAATTTCAGCTCCGGCAATTTCACTGGTTTTAAGGCGTATTTCATCTGCCACATCCCAGGCCTTTCTTTTTCTCTCTTTAAGACTCTTCATCATAATATCAATACCTGCTCTCCTGGTGGAACCGCCGCCAAAGGCACCACCCATGTCGCCGCCTCCCGAGCCGATAGTAGTAAAAACCGTTTCTATTTCCGGAATATCGGCCAAAATCGCTTCCACCCTTTGAGCAACTTTTTCCGTTTCCTCCAATTTTGAGCCATGAGGTAAGGCAATACTGATTTGAGCCGAACCCTCATCCATGGCAGGGATAAACTCCGCCCCCACCAAATAAGCAATACCGGCACTGACCAAAACCAAAAAACTAACCAGCAAAACTACCCTTCCCCTTCTTTTCAGAGAAAGTACCAGTAGCTTTTCATAGGTATCGTCAATCATTTGCAGCAGTTGTCCCCACTTGGCCATTAGCCAGTACCTTTTAGAGCTTCCGTCCAGCTTCGCTCCATTGGGAACCCCATTACCGTCCACCGGAATTATTTTAAGCAACTTGGAAGACAGCATGGGGACTAAAGTTAAGGCTACCAATAAAGAAGCAGCCAAGGAAAAGGACACAGTTAAAGCCAGCTCCCTAAATAGCTGAGAACCTATCCCATCCACAAACACAATGGGGAAAAAAACTGCTATGGTAGTTAAAGTGGAAGCGGTGATAGCAGAGGTCACTTCCTTTGCTCCGGCTATAGCGGCTTCCTTATTTTCTATGCCCAACTCCCGATGCCGGAAGATATTTTCTAAAATAACAATTGAGTTATCCACCATCATGCCCACACCCAGGGCTAAACCCCCCAGGGACATTAGGTTTAAACTAATTCCGCCAAAATAAATCATAGTAAAGGTGGCAATAATGGAAATCGGCATTGAAATGGCAATTACCAAGGTGGTCCGGAAATTGCGAAGAAATAAGTATAAAATCAATAAAGCCAACAAAGCCCCCTGAACCATACTGGCAGTCATATTTTTAATAGTCCACTCAATATAATCAGCTTGATCCCACAGGGTTGACAGATTAACTTTGCCGAACAATTCATCCTGCAATTCCTTTGCGGCTTCCCGTATCTCCCTGGATACCTTAACCGTATTGGCATCTGTCTGCTTTCTGATATCCAAGCCGATACTGTCTAAACCATTTAATCTGCTAATCTTATCCGCCTCTTTAAAGCCATCAACAACCTGGCCTAAATCCTTCAAGCGAACGGTGGTACCCAAGGGAGTCATTAAAGAAACATTGGCCAACTCATCCACATTTTGATATTCCCCCCGGATTTGCAGCAAAATCTCCTGCCCGCCCATCTCCGCAACGCCGCCGGAAAGATTAAGATTATCCCCCTGAAAAGCTTGCAGCAGTTGAGGCAAAGTTAGACCATAGTAGCTGAGCTTTGCCGGATCTACTTCCACTCTGATTTCCCTTGTATCACCCCCGGACAAGGTGATAGAAGCTACCCCCTCAATTCGTTCAAAGCGGGGAATCACTTTTTCTTCTAAAATAGTCTTTAAATCCTTTAAAGGCAGATCTCCGGTAGCTACCAGCTGCATAATTGGCAGCACATTGGGATCCATTTTGATCACCATGGGATTTTTAGCCTCTGCCGGCAGGTAACCCTTCATTAGATCAATTTGTTCTTTTAAATCAATAGTGGCTTGGTTCATATCTACTCCCCAGCCAAACTCCACCAACACAATTGAAGATCCCACCGAAGAATGGGATTCCATACCCTTTAGACCCCTGACGGATCCTACCATTTGCTCCAGCGGTCTTGAGATTAAATTTTCCACCTCACTGGGACCGGCACCCGGGTATTCAGTATAAACTACTGCAATGGGGAATTTTAGCTCGGGGAAAAGATCTATAGATAAATTTGTAAAGGACACAAAGCCCAGCATCAGGATGATCAAGATTAACATGGTAATCCCAATGGGACGATTAACAGAAAGCTTTGGTAAACTCATTATTTGCCTCCTTGGGAAACCACTTTAACAAGGCTTCCATCCTGCAATAAGGTTTGGCCTTGAACAACGATTTGTTCACCGGGTTTTACCTCACC
>CAZCQT010000205.1:0-3870 GCA_964500905.1 uncultured Moorellales bacterium | reverse complement strand
GGTTAAAGGTAAGGGACACCCATGTCCATGTTACAGTTGATAAGGGAGACGATAATTGGAAAGGTAATGTGGGTTTCGTTCCGGCATTTTTAGAAGAAATCAATCCAACATCGGAAAACACCATTGCCTTAACTTGCGGGCCCCCTATTATGATTAAATTTGTGTTGCAAAGCTTGGCAAAAATGAATTTCCAGCCGGAGCAAATTGTGACGACCTTGGAAATGAGAATGAAATGTGGAGTAGGAAAATGCGGACGTTGCAATATTGGCAGCAAATATGTTTGCATTGACGGACCTGTTTTTACCTTAGCAGAACTAAATGAAATGCCGAATGAGTACTAGTAAAAAACCCCTTAAGGGGTTTTTTACTAGCATGCTGAAAGCTTCTAGATGTTTTCTTGGAGTCGGTGAAAAGTAAAAACAATTGACGACATGTATAATTCCTTGCAAATCTGGCCAACTAATAGAAAAATGGAGGTTTAAATCATGTTTGTTGATTGCCACACCCATCCTCTGGGGCATGAGGGAGGTAAATACAGTATAGAGAAACTTAGACCCTTTGTTGAACAAGGCTTAGCCCAAGGATTAAAGGGGATTGGCTTTACTGATCATGAGTGGTATAGGGATTCTCTTGACATTAAAGCTGTAGAGGAACTTCAAAAAGAATATCCGGAGCTTATAATTTTAATGGGCATTGAAGTTGATTATGTACCCGGCAGGGAAAAGGAAATTTCAACTTTTTTATCAGAAAAACCATATGATTATGCCATTGGTTCTGTTCATAATATTGATGATTGGCCCTTTGATCACCCTCTACATAAACATAAATATGAAGAAATAAACATTAATTTTCTCTATGAAAGATACTTTGCTTTAATGGAAGAGATGGTCTGCTCCGGTTTATTTCAAATTGTTGGTCATCTGGATTTAGTTAAAATATTCGGTTATCGCTACCATGGTGATTTACTGACTTTAGTTGAACCTCTTTTGCAAAAGGTCAAAGACAAAAGCATGGCAATAGAGTTAAATACCAATGGGCGTTATAAACCGATAAAAGAATTTTACCCTTCCGTTGAAATATTAAGCAGTTGCATTCGCTATCAAATACCCCTATGCTTAAGCTCCGATGCCCATGAAGCAAAACAAGTGGGAAGGGATTTTGATTTAGGCAAAAAACTACTAAAGGATTTAGGCTGCAGGCAGGCAGTGCATTTTTTTCGAAATAAAATGGTTTTTACCGATTTTTGAAATTTTGCAAGAGAAGGTAATAAATTTAATTCCTCAAAAAAATTTAAGATAGCCATACCAAGCATTAAATTTTGACAGGATTAAATAATTGTCAAGTATTGTCTTGTTTTGAATTGAAAAATAATTTGCAGGGATTTATTTATTTTTATAGAAGTAATGATTTAACTCACCAAGCTTTTTAATGGAAGGTGATAAGCAATGCTGGTTTATGATAAGGCTTATGAGTTGGCGAAGGCCCTTGCAAATTCCTCAGAATATCAACAGTTTCTAAAGGTAAAAGAAAGGCTGCAACAAGATGACATAAATTTCGGTTTACTGGAAGACTTCCGACGCCAACAATTAGAAGTCCAAATGGCGGAGATATTAGGGGGCGAAACAGATGAAAGTGTAGAAAAATTAGAGCAAACCTATAATTTATTATCCGGGATTCCGATTATTAACGAATACCTGACGGCTGAATATAGATTATCAAGAATGATGACTGACATCCAGAAAATTGTTGGAGAAGCTATTGGTGTTTGGATACCGGAAGAGCCACCCTTAGGTTGGCTTAATTAACTTGCTTGACAAAATATATTTTTATTAAGATAATAGTATTAATAATAGTAATTAAAATCAGGTGATAACTAATGCAACATAAAACCAGGATGACAAAACAGAAAAAAGTAATTATGGATTTGTTGGAAGGAACAGATACACACCCCACAGCGGATTGGGTGTACGAAGAGGCTCGTAAGGTCTTGCCGGATATTAGTTTAGGTACGGTTTACCGTAACTTGCGGGTTCTGACGGAAACAGGTGTAATTCAAGAACTGAATTACGGTAGCACCTATAGTCGCTATGATGGCAACCCGGATCTTCACTACCACTTTGTTTGCAGAATTTGTGGCAGGGTTTTGGATGTTCCTGTAAAGGTATGGGAAAACCTCAATCAAGAGGTAGCGGAAGCCACTGGTTGGGCAGTAGAACAACACCGGCTTGAGTTTTCCGGTATTTGTAGTGAATGTAAAAGAATGAGTTAAGCAAAAGGTGAAGGGCATTTTACTTGTCTTTTTTACTTGTGTTATGGGTAAAATTGGATCCAGGTTATTTGTTTTATGGGGTAGACTATAGATAAGAACCTTCGAGGGTGGTTATCTATGGCTAAAGTAGGTGAAATTGCTAATTGCAGCCAATGCGGAAAAACCTTCAGCAAGCAGAAACTAATGCAAGTTGAAGAATTGTGGAATACAAGTTATTTTTGTAAAGAATGCTATCAAAAACACCAACGCTCAATGTGGGGCTTTTGGTAGCACATTTAAAAAGCCCTTAAGGGCTTTTTTGTTGTTTGTCCTTCATATTTTTGTGCGAAAATTGTTTACAAAACTATTGCTAGCCAGCCGTAAAAAGGCAATTATCAGGCATCAGTCTTTATTGACAAACTTGTGCACGTATAATATTATCAATTATGAAAAGGAGTATAGAAAGGGGATCTCCAGTGATTACAAGAACTATTAGAAATAAAAAGCAGGCTTTTAAAATACCTATGATTATTTTTACGGTACTTCTGTCCATCAGCTTGGTAGGTTTTTTTGCCTACAGTCCCTTACAAATTGATAGCCCTCAAAACCAAGGTTATGTTACCGAGGCTCAAAGAATGATGGAGCAAATTAATAGGCTGGAACAAGGCGTAAAGGCTGACCCCAAAAACATCAACCTGTTGATTGGCTTGGGTAATCATTTTTATGATCTAAGTATGTTTTATGCTGCTTATGGTGATTTGGAAAAGGCAGCCAAATATATTGAAGAATCAACAAAGCCTTATTTGCAAGCTCTGGAAATAGATGCGGATTTGGTAGCTGTCCGGGTGGATTTGGCAACTGCCTTCTTTTATGCGGGAGAATATGATTTAGCGGAAGAGCAGTTTAAACTAGCAATAGAAAGTGATCCGACCTTTATTAATAGTTTGGTTAATTATGGTGTTTTTCTTTATAGTGTAAGAGAGGATAAAGAAGCTGCGTTGGAACAGTGGGAAGCAGCTTTAAAGCTGGAGCCTGATCCCGTTATAGCCGCCAGTATTGAAGAAATGATAACTCGAGTTTCGGAAGGCATGCAACAGCAAGATTAAGCTTTAGATAGGAAGGTATGAATGGGGGATATTATAACAACACTGATTGATTCAGTGGCCGGCTTGCCTAGGCTTTGGGCGATTTTTCTTTTAGCAATGTTTCCTGTAATTGAATTAAGGGGTGCCATTCCTTTAGCAATCGCCTGGGACTTATCTCCTTTAACTTCTTTTTGGGTTGCTGCATTAGGGAATATAGTTCCTGTTTTTCCTTTGCTTTATTTTCTCGGACCGGTTTCTCGCTGGTTGGAAAACCGGTTTGATTTTTTTAGAAGATTTTTTGAGTGGGTTTTCAAAAGGGGGAGGAAGCATAAGTATAAGGTAGAAAAGTATAGCTACTGGGGACTAGCTTTTTTCGTGGCCATTCCTGTGCCGGGGACAGGTGTTTGGGTTGGCAGTGTAATAGCATTTTTGCTGGGCTTAAACGCAATACCTTCCTTTTTGGCAATGACCTTGGGGGTAGTTATCGCCGGGTTCATTATGATGGCTTTGAGTCTAGGCATAGTTCAACTAATAATG
>CAZCQT010000204.1:0-3873 GCA_964500905.1 uncultured Moorellales bacterium | reverse complement strand
ATATATTGCTTATTAACCTCCAGTACCATTGGATCATCTTCAACAATTACAATGCCCAACATCCTATGCACTCCCTTTTACTTTAGGCAAATTCACAATAAACCCCGTGCCTTGTCCCTCGATACTATTTAGGATTAGCTCACCGCCAAGGCTTTGTATGTTTTTTTTAATCAAAGGCAAACCATAACCCCGATTTGATTTGTTTTTAGTCGAAAAACCAGAGATAAAAATTTGATCCCTTAACCCTTTAGGAATTCCATTACCAAGGTCCTTTACTTTAATCTGTAGGTTCCCTTCTTTTTCCTCTAGGGAAAACCACACCTTCCTTCTTTCAGGAGGCATTGCCAGTACTGCCTCCATGGCATTCTCCAGCAAATTACCTAGAATAATTACCAAGGAAGTACTGGCCATAGGCTGGAGGGTTTCCTGCAAGAAGCTCTTACGATCAATATATAAATCTACTTGCAATTCCTTAGCACGCCCATGTTTGCCTAAAAGCAATCCGGCTATACTGTAGTCCTTAATATTTTTACCCAAGAAGCTCACCAGCTCCTGCTGCTCTTCGGATAAAGCAAAAACATAATCAATGGCCTCCGCATACTTCTTCAACTGCAATAAACCAGCAATAGTATGAAGCTTATTCAAGTATTCATGGCTTTGGACTCTTAAGGCTTCAATATATTGCTTCACTCCGGTTAGTTCCATTGCTAAACGATGTACCTCTGTTTTGTCACGTATCAGAGAAACCGCACCTACAATTTCATCTTTAACAACAATGGGGAAACGGCTGGCTAAAATTGTAGCATTACCTACTACTCTTTCCTGATTAAAGGTTCTTTCGCCTCTGGCAATGGTCTGGGGTAAGCGTGAATCAGGAATTACCTCTAAAATTGGTTTCCCAATCCAATCCCCCTGAGTTGCCAGCAGCCTTTGGGCTATTTCATTAAAGATAGTAATTTTATGTTCTTTATCAATAGCAATTATACCATCTCCCATAGATTGCAAAATAGCAACCCTTTCTTCCAAAAGCCTGGCTATCTCTCTAGGCTCCAAATTAAATAAAATTCTTTTTATATCTCTTGCTAAGTAAATTGAACCAAAAATTCCGGCTACCATACCTACCAAAAGGGGAAGAAAGATTTCAAAACGAAGCCCCCAGATAGTTTGATAAAAAGTTGGGGTGAGAATCCCCACTACCACTACTCCTACCTGGGTAAGACCTTCATTCGTTTTAATGGGCACAAAGGCTCGTATGGATGGTCCTAAAATACCTTTTGCCCTAGAAATATACTCATTGTCCTGAAAAGAAGCTTCTTCATCACCGCCGCCAAATTTTTCCCCCAGAAAAGATTCGGAGGGATGAGAAAATCTAATTCCATCCATATCTAAAATAACTACATATTCAACATCTGTTGCCAAACGGGTTTTTTCGGCAATAGGCTGAATAACCCTGGCCCCGCCGGGCAAACCAACATTATCCTGTATTTTTTCAATTTGAGCCAAGGTCCTGGCTATGGCAAGAGCCCTGGAGCCGATTTCGTTTTCTAAATTACCAACATAGTAAAACACAAAAACTGTTAATGCCGATAAGAGGGAAATCAAAACAACTCCAAAGGCTAACCAAGTGATTTTTGTTTGAATTCCCATGGATTTTAACAGCACTGTTGTTCCTCCCTAATAGACAATAGCGAATAGTTCGACTTTTCCCCCAATTTATCCTTTATTCTCCGTAAAACCCTGCTGGCAAATTAAACCGAATGAAGCAATAAAAAAAAGACCCCTAAAGGGGTCTAAAAGCAAAAGCTTATTAAATCAACCAACCGAACCGACTTCGGGTTCTAAACCTCTCTTTGCCGTAACCAGTTTTTGATAGAAGTAATAGCCAACCATAAAAGCAAAACCTAATATATCAAAAATAACGCTGGGGGTAATTAAACCAATTGCTGCAGCAAATAGCAAGATTCTAACTAACATATTTGCCTTGCCAAAATAATAGCCTTGCACTGATGCGGCCAGGGCATATACCCCGATTGCAGCTGTCACACTACGTACTATAGTAATTACGAAGCTGCCCTCCAACAAAATTTCCGGTGCATAAAAAAACATAAAGGGAACGATATAAGCAGCTAAGCCTAATCTAAAAGAAGTAAAACCGGTTTTCATAGGATCGCTACCGCTGATACCCGCACCTGCATAAGCAGCCAAAGCCACTGGAGGAGTAATAGCAGACAAACATGCAAAATAGAAAATAAACATATGAGCAATTAAAGGATCCATACCCATTTTAACTAAACCAGGTGCAACAACTGATGCTGCCACCGCATAAGCCGCTGTAGTGGGCATTCCCATCCCTAAAACAATCACGATACCCATAGTAAAAAGTAATGCTAGGAGCTGGCTGGTACCTGCAATATCCAAAAGCATGGTGGAAAACTTCAAGCCAATTCCGGTTAGGGAAATAACTCCCATGACAATACCGGCTGCAGCACAAACCGCCATTAGCTGGATAGAACCCTTTGCTCCACCCTCTAGGGCTTCCATAAATTTCTTAAAGTTCACTCTTGAATCCTTGCCAAACCAGCTGACAATAATACTGCTGATGATAGCATAAAAGCCAGCATACACTACAGACTTTCCTGACATTAACAAACCAAATAAAATTAAAACGGGGAGAAACAAATAACTCCTTCTGGCAATAGCCTTTCCGCTGGGAAGCAAATGCTTTGGTATGCCAAACAGCTTCAATTTAATGGCTTCAAAGTCTACCATGAAATAAACTGAAAGAAAATAAAGAATTGCAGGCACAATTCCCGCTAGCATAATCCTTTGATAAGGTATACCTGTTAATTCTGCCATGATAAAGACTCCGGCACCCATAATAGGAGGCATAATTTGCCCGCCGGTAGAGGCAACTGCCTCCGTGGCAGCAGCAAAACGAGGTGAATAGCCCACCTTTTTCATTAAAGGAATTGTAAGACTGCCTGTAGCAACCACATTACCTGCAGAGGTTCCGTTCATTGTACCCATTAAAGCACTAGCTAGAACCGCCACTTTAGCGGGCCCGCCTCTCTTATGGCCGCTAACGGAAAATGCCCATTCCACAAAAAACTTTCCTACACCGGATACCTGCAAAAAGGCACTAAAAACTATAAACAAAATAATGTAACGAGAAGAAATATCAATTGGTACGCTAAATACGCCGTTTAAGCTGTAAATATAAGTAAAGAACCTTTCCATTGCATAACCTTTATGATGCAATATTCCCGGCAGATAAGGGCCTAAAAAAACATATAGCATAAATACCCCTGCCAAGATGGGCAAAGACCAGCCTGCCGTTCTTCTGGTTAATTCCATGACCAAAAAAACACCTATTAAGGCAATGGCGAAATCCCAATCCTTTGGCGTAACCCCCGCCCGAAATATTAATTTGTCTAGATTATAAATAACATAGGCTAATACTACTACACTTAAGGCGGCAAACAACCAATCTGTCCAATGAACCTTGTCTTTATTCTTACCTATCCCAGGATACAGTAAAAAGCCAAGGACAGACAGAGTAGAAATGTGAACTATACGATAAGTCCAAGTTTCCAAGGGGAAAAACATCAGTGAAAGCACGTGAAACAAGGCTACCATTGCTGCATACACAGCAATTATTACGCCTAGCTTGCCTTTAAATTGCCTAACGCTTCCTAACTCTGAATCCATATCCGGCTCTAGATCAATTGTTACAGCCTGCTCCATCTGCCCTTCTAATGGTTGCTGTTCGTTTGATTCAATATCTTTTGTCATGGCAGAACTCCTTTCTAACTTTCGAGTGCAGAAAACTTATATACTTAAGGCAAGGCGATTCTAAATGAATCGCCTTAACCA
>CAZCQT010000203.1:0-3877 GCA_964500905.1 uncultured Moorellales bacterium | reverse complement strand
AAACCGAGGGTTGGGGGTTCAAGTCCCTCGTGGCCTGCATTATCCCCCTGATTTAATCAGGACTTTTGGAACTACCGGACAACCGGCGTTTCTCAAAATTACCAAAATGTAGCATGTTTGTAGCATGGCTGCATAAAGGGAGGATGAGAAATGACCGGTTTTTCTATTTATCCACGAAAACGCAAAAGCGGGAAGCCTGTTTTTTATGCCCGTTTTAAGAATCCAGACGGTTCATATTCTACAGCACAAAGCACCAAGCAAACAAGCCGCCGGGCCGCTGAAAATTGGGCTATTGAGTATCTGCAAAAGAAGGGGAGGCCTTTACCCGGTTCAAAAATAAAATTCGGTCAGTATGCACAAGATTTTTATAACTGGAATGGAGAGTGAGCCACAAACAGAAGAGTTGAAGGGAAACGTATTTCAGAGCGGCACTGTTTAGACCGTGCAGACCTTTTGCGCCTGCATATACTCCCTGTTTTTTCTGATATACTTATAAGTGATATAGATAAGCATAAACTAAAAGCCTTCAGGAATGCCATGTTTGATAAAGGTTATTCCGGTTCAGTAATTAACCGAAGTCTTTACACGATAAAGGCAATATTAGAGGATGCTGAAGATAAAGACCTTATAAATGCAGTCCCCAAAATTGTCACTGCCTCAAATACTCCCAAAAGACAAAAAGGCATATTAACCCCGGAGGAAGTCAGGCAGCTTTTTTCTTTTGAGTGGAAAACACCTTCTGTATATTGTCATCCCTCAAAGCCTCAGTTTATGGGCTATACAGCAAACCTGCTGGCAGCAACTACAGGTTTAAGGCTTGGAGAGTTACAGGCTATAACCCTTCAGGATTTACACCTTAAATCCGGTTATATCAGAATATGGCGATCATGGGATAACAGACTTAATCAGATTAACAGCACAACAAAAACAGGAAGGGAACGAAATGTTTTTATTCCAGAAAAAGTAAGAGTCTGCATTCTGCAATTATTAGAAAATCATCCTTTTCCAGATAACAAAGAGGCTTTTTTATTTTGGGGAGAAAAGAAGCCGGACGAGAAACCCGCAGAAAAAAAAGTTTTTATATCTTCCCTTTTTAATGCGCTTCATAGGATAGGAATTGATGAAACCACGCGTAAAGAGCGTAATATTACCTTCCATTCCTGGAGGTACTTTTTAAACTCACTTCTTATAAACTCAAAAATAAGTATTCATAAAATACAGAGCATAACAGGGCATTTGACAGCCGAAATGTCACAGCATTACTATAAACCAGATGACATGTCCGATGTATTGCAAATTACAGATTCAATTTTTACAATTGAGAAACCGCAGATACCCGGAACTGGTACGGTTAATTAATGGAGAACGGGAAAAGGAAGTTTTAAAGGAATTATACCGGATTAGGCAGATAGTTTAAAGCGTATTCTTGACTGGCTGGAAGCGTCAAAAGATCAGAAGAACATCAGATCGCAGGGTTAAGACTTGCTCCAGCTTACAGTTTAAGAGAAAGTCTCATGGTTAATTAGTGTGAATGGTAACTGGAGGGTGACTTTAAAATTTGACAACTAAGATGATACAATAGTCTATTATCAGGATTATCATTAGAGAGAGGTTACGCTATGGGAATTTACGATAGAATGACAATCCATCCAGGGCAAGTGCTTCTTGAAGACGTGATAAAATCCCAAAACTGACCGAAAAAAGAGACAGCATAAGCATCCTAAAAGATTCTATCAGGAATAATAAAAGGCAGGTATCCGGTCACTACTGACCTACCCCCCTTCCAATCTTCTTTTCAGAAAACACACTACAGAAGGCGTGGTTGATTACTGAAGGGAGAGAGGATTGTAAGCAGGGCTGCTTTGTTCTGTGACGTTATTCTTTACATAAATAGTGCATTATTATGAATTTATATTGACAATCGAATGTAAATGTTTATTCTATTAGAGCAGGAGGTATTTAATATGAAAAAATTAGGTATTGTATTAGTTATTTTTGGAGTTTTTACTCTTTGCTATTCACAGGATAATTTAAGTGATTATATTCTTAAATGCATTTCATATCTTTCAAAACCTGCTCCTGAAAATTTTTCAAGAATGGATCGTACAAGCTACCTGAGTAAAGATCGTCGTATCGCAATAGTAGTTATTGACGGAGTTGTGATACAATCTGCTATGGGAAAAACCTTTGATAGAACCAATGAAGCACAAGTATGGCTGTCGCAATTTTATAATTATTTTGAAAATAACAATTGGGTTTATTCGGATCATTCAGAGGGAGGTGTAGAAATATATTCAAAAAATAATATTTATGCTTTGATTAATACGCCAACCAAAAGGGATGATAACCGAATAGTTGCAATGGTAATGTTTGTTGATAATATTGAGAATATGAAAAAATAGAATGATGTCACAGATTCGAAAATATCTCCATAGCACTTTCTTTCAAGACATTTTCAAAGCCCTCCTTTAGGTTGGATACCTTCAAATGCAAAAAAGTGTTACCGATGTCTCCAGCATTCAGGGTGTGCAATTCATTTTTTGGTAGGATTAAATTTAAAAAACAAGAAATTTTTTTTACTAAATAAGATCAAATGTTGAGAAGCCCACTGGAGGCGTAGCGAATCTATGAAATAATGAATCACACTTTAAATTCAAGGCTTATAAAACTACGCTAATTGACAGACGCGTAAAATGGCAATTCCCGCACTTTCCTGGCTGACTGGTAAAAATTTTTATCAAATAGCACCAGAGACACGCACAGCCTTTGCCGTATGGATGAAATTAAAACGGATGGGAAAGGGACTTACACAACAGAAAGCGGCTGAACTGCTGGGGGTAAATTGTCAGGCATACCAGAAATATGCCCCCCCAAAAAAAGCAAACCCGACACTAATTACTTTAAAGAGAATTGAGAGGGTGTTAAATGAAAAGTTAGTTTTACTTTGAAAGTATTATAAAATGATGCAGATGCGTGGAGGTATTTTAAAATATTAAAACGCAAATATCACTTAAACGACATTTTGTGATATTTGGATATAAAATAAAAAATATTTGACTAAATTTAAACTATCATAACTATTGATTAATATAATAAAACAAAGGAAAAAATGAAATGACGCAAGAACAAGCATTAGCAAGCCTTAAAAGGGACTACACGGTAAAAGAAATTATAAAGTCAAAAAAATGTCGCTTCTCAGCAATATCCAAAAAACTGGGAGTGAGTGAACTTACTGTCGGGGATTGGTATTCTGGTAAATCTGAACCTACAAAAGAACAATTCGATAAACTTTACAAGATAAAAGAACCAACCTCACGAGGTTATAAAAAAAATGAAGAGTCGATGTGTTGTGCGTTTCGGCAACAATACGTTCCGATGGCTGTTTTAGACGGAACAATAACTGATCCAGATGTATTATTTTATTATGGAGTGTAAATTGCTTGTAACGAATTATTAATTAATTCTATCACATATCGGTCACCCTGTATTAGTTAAAATACAGACAAGCTCTTTAGCTGGGAATCATCGTCACTAAGGCGACCTCCTCCGAAAATTAAGGACACACTCTCAAAGAAAGAAGTGTTGTCTAAAAAAATTCGGGGGTTTATGAAAAATCCATCACAAAAACCAACTACTCAAATCCATTCAAATCATTATTTTACCAAGCCCTGGAACTACGAGCAACTCGCTGAGTTTCTGGGCATGAGTCCTGCAAGTCTCCGTGTGTGGGTCATGCAGGGGAGAGTACCACACTACAAGATCGGCAAGCTTGTGAGATTTGATCCTGCCATCATTAAGGAATGGCTTCAAGAGCAAGCCGTAAATGCTGGAGGTAAAAAATGAAAACCTGTAATATCACAAAAAAAATACCTATAGA
>CAZCQT010000202.1:0-3889 GCA_964500905.1 uncultured Moorellales bacterium | reverse complement strand
TCTGCTGCACTTAATTCCTTAACAGCCTTGGTTAATTCAAAATCCTGACGTGCCAAACCAGCCAAAAACGACTTTGTTTGAGGTAGAAGCAGAGCCTTTTTCTGATCCCCAAAAAACAAATAACTCAGCCCCCAACCTAAAGCGCCACCGGCAATAAAGCCCGCAATTACCCCAACGGAACCGACGATTTGTCCCCCTACAAGGGATGGAATTACAGCCACAATTAAGCTGGCAGCGATTCTCTTCAAAAAAACCTTTCTACTATGCCCTTTACTTTCTTCTTTTGCTCTCAAAGCTGCCAATTCTTCCAATATGAGCTTTTTTTCTTCTAATTCTGCCAGAAATTTCTCCTCAGTTCTTTTGAATACCTTAAAATCAACTAAAAAGTGGGGATTTTGCTGAAAATGATAAAAACCCATTAATCTGTTGGAAAGACGTAGCATACTATCTTGTTGCTCTTCAAGATCTTTTTTCAATTTTGCGGTATTTTCTGTTAAACGCAGGACCTCTTCTTCCCATTTTAACAATTGTTCCAGCTCATCCGGAAATTCCTCGGCTAGCTCCAAAAAATCTTTATATGAAACTTCCATTTCCGAATCGATCTTTTTTATTTCGGCCCCTAAAACCAGGAGTTCTTCCTTAGTCTTAGCAAGACTTACTTGCTTTTCTAAAAGCTCCTCATAACGAACCTTTAAGCGTCTTCCTTCCTGCCAGGCCTTATGCAATGCTTTCTTGTTTTGATATTGCTCCCCATTATGCTTCAGTTCAACCGCTACTTGATTGGTTTCAGCCAACACAATCTGCAATTCCTCCATTTGTGCTGAAGATTGCCTTAATTCATTTTCTAAATTTAATATTTGGACCTCCAGTTCCTCCAACTTTCGATCATTATTTTTATTTCGGGGAAAGCCCCTTTCCTTTAAGAACCTGGTTAAATTGGCCATTTCATCTTCTAATATTTTTAATGAATTTCCGTAATCACTTCCCGAGCCGGATAACAAGGTTCGTAATTCCTCTGAAAGCTTATCATTTTCTGGTAAAGGCTGAGTCATATAAAATGTATCAGCAAATATTTTACCATTGGTTAGCCCAAATAGTTCGTCCAGATAACCTTGATAGTCGCCAACAGC
The DNA here is from genome assembly GCA_964500905.1 of uncultured Moorellales bacterium. Lineage (GTDB taxonomy): Bacteria > Bacillota > DULZ01 > DULZ01 > DULZ01 > JBBAFB01. The sequence goes on along the minus strand of CAZCQT010000202.1, from coordinate 2,759 downwards.
TTTAAGTGCTGAAGGATTATGTTCAGTTTCCAGTTGAGTTTCCCATAGATTATTGATCTCTTTTTCGATGACAACCTTATGCTTGTCAAACTGCCTGGTAATTCGATACCTTTCTCCATCAACCAAAAAGCTTACTTCCCCTGCAAAATTATCTCCGCCCTGCCAGGAACGAAAACGAGCAGTAGAAAAACCGATCGGATCCTTGGAATTAGGCAAACCAAAGATTATCGCTCTTAAACCCTCTGCAATGGTGGATTTACCGGTTTCGTTAGGTGCTACTAATAAGTTCAATCCCGCTTTTAAATTGATTTTACTTTTTACTCCAAAGGGACCAAAGCCCTCAAGACTGATATTTTCCCATTGAACCCCTCTCAACTCTTGCCGCCCCCTCTTAGTGCCCAAATTCCTTTCATTAATGCCCTGTTTAGCAAAAGTCTTTCTTCATCTGTAGTAGCCAGCCTAAGCTTCTCCTGAATTCCTTTCAGAAAAAAACCTGTAATAGTTTTATCCTGTGCTAATTTTATAAGCTCGGACTCTGATAAAAAAAACGACTGATCGGTGATCTCTACATAGCGAAAGAAAGGCAACAGCCTTTCCCTTAAGTTTTTAGACTCCAGCAAAAAACTTCTGACTCCCTTAAGCCCAATTTCCATTATAACGTTAGGCTTGCCAATTATCTCAAGTGCCGACAGTAGATCGTCATAACTATTAAAATTGCTGATGTCCATTTCAAGTTGTTCAAATTTGGGCAAGGCTGAAAAGGGCACCTTCTCCAGTTGTACCCCTAAACCCTTTTGCCAAACACCCTTTAAAAGGAACCCCGTTCCCCTGTCATTGAAGCCCTTATCGGCGACAGCACCGGCATAAGCCCCTATTCCCTTTCCTATCTGAAAAACCCGATGGGAATGGAAATGACCCAAGGCCACATAATCATAATGAGCTTTTTCTAAACCATCTGTATCTAAGGGAAGGCTTCTGGTTCCCAGTTCCCAATCCGGAACACCTTTAATGTAGCTGCCATGAAAAATTGCCAAGTGAAAACCCTCGCCTTTTTCCTTAGGAAAATCCTTTAATGTACCTGCAAAGCTTGTCAGCCCCCCTGTATATGCAAGACTGTAAATAAAAAGTTGTTGCTGATTAATCTCCAATTGGAAGGATAATTGAGGTAAAGGGTTAGTCACTAAAAATCCCGGCCAGCGATTTTGTTCCTGACGATAAATACTATCAGAATAAGTAATTTCATCATGATTACCCGGCACCGTCACCAAGTGAACACCGCCGTTTACTAAACGGACCAGCTCCTTTATGGTTTTACCGGCAACCCTTGCCGGCGGCCGATGACTTTCAAACAGATCTCCTGCAATGATAACTAAATCAATTTGATTTCCGGGATCCAAGGCATAATCCACTATTTTTTCTAAAAACTCGTCCCTCTCAGCCCCTATTTCAGCCCCCAATTCCTGATCCGGAAGATTTGGCTGCCAACCCAAATGTAAGTCTGCTAAATGCAAAAAGCTGATCAACTAAACCACCCCTTAACCTTTAAAAACATAACGATCCAAGTTTCTTATATATGGCCACAGTTCCTCTGTTTCTTCCGTTTTTGCCTTGATAAATTTATCTATTTCAGCATCCAAAAGATCCGCCTGATGCAAAATAGCCGCTTCCAGAAATTTTGGGCGTTTTGGGGATTGCCACTCATACCTTCCATGATGGCTTACTATCATGTGCAAAACCTTCAATCGCAAAGTTTCAGGAAATTCGTCAATGGCCGCAATTTTCTGATCTATTAAATTTGTCCCCATCACTATATGCCCTAATAGCCTGCCGGCATCATTATAATCAATTGCTCTGTCATAGGAAAATTCAGCAATTTTTCCTATATCGTGAAACAAGGCTCCGGCTAAAAGCAGATCAACATCCGTTTCTGCATAGTTTTCACCGATTCTTTTTGCTATCTGCACTACATTTAAGGTATGCTCCAATAAACCACCTATATAAGCCTGATGATGAGCTTTAGCAGCCGGAGCCCTACGAAACTTATCAGCCGTCTCGGGATCGGAAAACACTGAATTTACTAAAACTATAAGATATTTGTTCTTAATGGTATTAACTATATCCCTTAGTTCAGCCCACATTTCATCCAGATCCCTAGGAGAAACTGGTAAAAAATGTAGTAGATCCTTTTCTTTAACAGTAATTTTTTTAAGATTCTCCACAGTTATTTGTAATTTTTGATTATATTTTGTAACAACACCCTTAATCACTATAAAATCATGTAGGGCAAATCCTTGAGCCAAATCCTCAGCTTTCTCCCAGACCTTTCCATCCATTTCACCACTTTTATCCCCAAGAACCAAAGAAAGAAATTTTCCCTGTTTTTCTTTGAAAGGAACTAACTCCTTTTTCTTAACCTGAAAAATATTATAAACCTGTTGTCCCTCATCTAAATCAGACAGGTAAACTTTTTCCATTTTCAGACACCTCCGCTAATAATTTTTAAAAAAGTCCTGGAACAAAGGTTCGCCTTTAAAGCCCTTAAATCCTGCCGTCTTCATTATATATGCAGAAATTATTAAGAGATTTGCGACCCACACTTTATTATAGTAGCAGTTACTCCAAATTGAAATAAACTATACTAGCAGTAAACTACCGGGGAGGGATTTGTCTTGTCCGAACAAAAGGAAATAATCAATTTTTTACGCAGCTTGAAGCCCTTTGTTAACAAACAGGGCCTAGCGGCCTTGAGTCCTTTGGAA
>CAZCQT010000201.1:0-3892 GCA_964500905.1 uncultured Moorellales bacterium | reverse complement strand
TTCCATGTACAATATTTGCAGCCAATACATAGATCCTTATCATGTTGAACCGTGCCATCAGCAACAATGTGCATAGCACCTGTGGGACAACCTCTAACACATTTAGGGTCCTCACAATGGTTGCACGCAGCAGAATAATGATAAAGATTCGGCTTTGGGAAAACCCCTGTAAAATAAGAGGTTACCTTTCTTGGGTTGACTCCTACATCCAAGCGATTTTTATCCTTGCAAGCAACCTGACAAGTGCGGCATCCAATACAGGCTGTAGCTTCAAAATAAAATCCTAATCTACCCATATTAACTAGCACTCCCTTCATTATTCACCTTTGGAAGAGGTATAGGTCTTAAAGAATCCGGTGCCAATGCTTCGCCACTATACTTTTCAAAATCACATATATGGTTGTTATAACCGCTTACTCCCGAATTACTTGTTAACGATCCGCTAATAAAATTATCCGATCCGCCTTGATCGATGCCTGTTTTTTCATCCAAATCAACCCAGCTTCCATGAGGTAACTCTATAACTCCTGGCATAATTAATTCAGAAACGCTGGCAATACGCAGCGTTTTAGCAGTCTCAGTTTTAATAAGCACTGTATCGCCGGTCTTCACCCCTCTTTCCTTTGCATCTTTTGTACTCAAAAATACCGGGTTTGGCCACGCCTCTCTTAACCAGGGGACATTGTCCAAGGTATTGTGAACACGTCTAAGATAATGAACATTGTTTATTAAATAAGGGAATTCGCCCTTTTCCTCCTTATCCCAGTCCTTAAAGGTTTTTTCATACCCTTCCGGAGAAACAATGTAAGTGGGATAAGGTTTAAACTTCATATCCGCATAACCCGTTGCATTCAAGGTATCTGCCTTCCAGTCACTATAAATATCAAGCTTACCGCTTTTGGAGGTTAACGGGTTGTTTTCAGGATCTTTTATGAAATTTCCATAACCCAAGTGCCCAAAATTATCTTCTTTGCTGCGAGGTACCTGGTATACACCTTGCTCCAATAACTTCTTCAAAGCAATTTTCCCCGTTTGCGGTTTTCCTACAACTCCCCATTCCTCGATATCTTTGTTCGTAATAGTCGCTATCGGCACGAAGGTTTTCCCATCTTCCTCGATGGCCTCACTGCCAGCGACTATATTAAAGAACTGTTGTTTTTCATCAAATGGAAAAATTTCTTTTGGATCTAAGCCCATCTTTTCTGCTAAATCAACAGCTATCAATTGATCAGATTTAGCCTCATACATCGGCTCTATTACTTGTGTCCAAAAAATAACCGAATCTCTATCTTTATTTTCGGTAGATATCCCTCCAACTCTTTCCCAAGCTGTGGTAACAGGTAGAATAACATCTGAAAACTGGGCCTGTGTGCTGAAATTATAGTGAAGAGTAAACACAAAATCAACTTTTTCTCTAAGCACCTTTATTGCCATGTCCATATCTGGCGTGGTAGCCATCCCACCATGTACATCACAATGTATAACCCTTATATCTAAGTCCCTTATTTCCCCTTTACCCCATTGGAAGTTACCCGTAAAATTATACTTATCTTCCATAATTGATTTCCATAACTCCGGGCCATTAACAGAATCTTCAACAGAATTCGTTATGGTAGGTAAACCTGCCTTCCCGTATTTAGCCAATGCGGGCCCAGCATTTGAAAATGCCTTAAAACCATTACCACAAGCATGTCCAGGCTTTCCAACATGACCGGTCATAAAACCGATCGCTTCAAAAAGCTGGGGAAAATCTTCAACGCCCGTGCACCTTGCCGGCGCATTACTGTGAAGCATCGTAACCTTATTGTCTTTGCGAATAGTCCTTGCATAAAACCTAATATCCTCTAAAGGGGTTCCGCAAATTTTACTTGCCCACTCAGGTGTTTTAGGTATCCCATCATATTTACCTAATACGTAATCCTTAAAGTTTTCATTAATTTTAGCATCTTCAGGCATAGTTTCTTCATCAAAACCTAGGGTATATTTTCTAATATAATCCCAGTCTAACATCGGATTCTTCTGAGGATCATCCTGTGTAATTAACACATATGCAACTGCTAGCAAAAAAGCTATGTCTGTACCCGGCCGGACAGGAATCCACCGTGCATCAAGCACAGCCGCAGTTGCATTTAAAGTTGGCCCCACACAGATAAATTCCACACCTGTTTTTTTAGCATCTAAAAACCTGTGAGTGACATTTGCTCCAAAAGACCACGCTGAATTAATTCCGTAAAGAATAACAACATCCGAATTGTATAAATCCATACGGTCATTCGCACTCTGATTTATGACAAGTCCAATGTTTTCCCATGGCATTTTATAAACGCCTAAGGATCTTGTGTCCCAAACGGTAGATGTTCCGCCATAAGCATTCAATACCTTGGGAACCGGGTGCACTGTAGAAGGCAAAACAGGCTTTGAAGGATCCTGGCTGCCTGAAACAGCACTACTTCCGCTGAACTCGGGCGGAATAGCCGTAAAAGATAAAATAGATTTTGATCCGTACTTCTCCTTAGCCCTCTTAATTTCAGAGGCAACAATATCCAAAGCCTCATCCCAAGAAATACGCTCCCATTCATCTCTTCCACGTAGAGACCTATCCCCTCCACCCGGCTCCCAGTGTTTTCTTTTCATTGGGTATTTAATACGATCGGCATTAAAAATTTGTTGTTGCTGTGATCTTCCCCTTACACAGGACCTTTGCTGAGGATATTCTTGGCTATCGGGGTGGGAATCATCGGTTTTTTGACGCAATACTACACCATCAAGGACTAATGCCTTATTAACACAACGGGCACCACAATTGTGCCAACATGCTGCAGAGACCCATTTGCCTTCACCGGAAACCGCAACATTATCAATATCAGAGCTTACCTTTGAAAGAGTGTTACTGCTACACCCTATTAAAGCCAGACCCGCCGTACTTGCTGCACTGGCCACCAAAAACTTTCTCCGACTGATTTTCTTTTTGCCAATACTTTCAATGAAAGAACTCATTGTGTTTTCATTCCTCCTTCTTAATTACTTTCACTACGACGCAAATCTTAAAAGCTAAACCCCCAACCTATTAAATCATAAAAAAATATTTTTACATTTGCACCCCCCTGTTAAAAGAGTCCCTATACATTTATTCCACAATATCTTGCTAGCGTAAATTGTAACAAAGGTCACATTGAAAAACTATTTAATCCTAATTAAGAATTTGTTAAGTTTTATTAATATTTGTGATGGTTTGCACAAGGAAATAGAAATAAAAGGAGCCGTCTTTTTTAAGGCAAAAACAGACGGCTCCCTTTGATATTTTTAATGGGAAATACCTAATTTTGTAACAATACTATTTTTTAGTATTTAAACTTAGCTATTAAATCACTCAGTTGTTTTGCCATTTCTGATTGGCCGAAGGCGGTTCTGGCTACCTCTTCAAGGGCTTTGCTGATATCTCCGGTGTTATTGCCGATCTCTTGGGAGGAAATTGTTGTTTCCTCTATGGCGGTGGAAATACCTTCAAAGGCAATGTTTATTTCATCCATAGATAAGGCCATTTTTGAAGCTGTTTCAGCAAAGTTGTCCGTTAGATTTTTCATAAATATGGCATCCGTGGCATATTGCTCTCCTGTTTTCTCTAGCATATCATAATCGCTCATTACTTTATCATCCATAAATTCTAGGATATCCCCGGTGTTGCTGATCAACTTATTAACAGCCAACCGTACCTTTTGGATCACCTGTTGGATTTCACCTGTAGTTTTTGCGGAGTGTTCAGCTAATTTACGTACCTCCTCCGCTACCACTGCAAAGCCCCTTCCCTGATCACCGGCCCTGGCCGCCTCAATGGCAGCGTTTAACGCCAGCAAGTTTGTTTGCTCCGCTATCTCTGAAATCACGTCTGTCA
>CAZCQT010000200.1:0-3950 GCA_964500905.1 uncultured Moorellales bacterium | reverse complement strand
TTCAATTTCATTGGCTGGGCGGATGAAAGAATTCAAACACATGCCAATAACCCTGAATACCTAGGAACGGCACTTGATACAGAAACGGGTGAATATTGTACTTTATGTCATTCCATCGAATGGAAGGAAAACCATTCGCTACAGGGTAAAGAAGGGAAAATGGCCTATCGTCGTAATGCTGCAGGAATTGAAAAGATGTATGCGACTTCACCCGAATATATTAAACTCAGCCCGAAGGATTTCGCAGATGCAATAATCATCACAGATAAAGATATAGATGCGGGTCGAGCCGTTAAAATAGCTGACCTTTCCAAGGGAGAAATAGAAGAAGCTTGGGCCAAATATCAAGAGATTAACTGCCTTGTACCCGGGTTGATCCTTCAGGAACCAACGGACAACTTGGCCCAAACCCTTATAGGGGCTCAATGGGACAATGGTGTTTGGACAGTTGAAGTTAAAAGAGCTTTGACAACTCCTTATCCCGATGATGTCCAGTTTGATGATTTTACCAAAGGGTATCATTTTTCAACTGCTGTCTCCCGTGTTAATCTTGATGGGGGGCGTTTAGCAGGGGGGAGTATGGGGCTTGACACAGGGATTAAGGTGAAATTTGAAATTCAACAAGATTGATTGCCTGTTATAAATTACTGAAAAAAATGGGTTTGTAAGAGCAGCCAGTTAAATTGTTTATTTATTGGCAACTCTTTGCTCTACGACTAGATAGGCTGGTTTTGTGAACAACCTATCTTTCATGAGAAGAATTAAGGGGAAACGGCAACCACCCTCGATTCTTCTTTTTTTATAATTACAATCAGTTACTCCTGGGGGGAAGCAGTAAAAATTTGTTGGAAGTTGAATATTGGTTGCCAAAAAATAAATTTAATTTGATAAGGAAAATCTTCAAATTTAAGTATATGTGCAACTTAATAAAACCCGTAAATCCAGATCAAGGCGGGGCTCATGATGAGGTAAAGGGTACAAAAGAATATATCAATGAAGGGCACAAGTAGGTTTGTCCCGGGGGTTTTTAAGTTTTTCTTTGTTTATATCTAAATAATGGTATAATAACAATATAGACAAAAATGGCCACGAAAGAGAGCTGAATAGGTAAAAAATGCAGGAATACCGATCAACAATTAAAGCTAGATCCTTTCTTTATCTAGAATTAAAAAAGGCAGCGGTCCTTTATTTGCAAGGTTTTTCGTTGGAGGATATCCGAAAAAAGGCGTTGGCAGAAAATATTTTTTCCTTGGATACCGAAAACCGAATTAAAGAAATTGCTGCAACACTTTCAACTAGATTGCAAGTTTTGGATGAGGTCTTGCTTCATAAATTAGCTGCGGGTGATCTCGAAACAAGCAAGCAGATAGCCCTTTATACTATCTTGAAAACGGACAGACTTTTTTTAGAGTTTATGCAAGAAGTGTATAGGGATAAGTTCATTTTAAAAGATTACATAATTACCGATCAAGATTTCGCCATCTTTTTTCAAAGGAAAGCGGAGCAAAGTGACAAAGTAGCCTCCTGGACAGATTATACTTTATATAAATTGCAGCAGGTATATAAGAGAATTTTGATCGAGGCAGGTTTAGTCAAGAAAAACAAAAAGAATGTTGAAATAGTTAATCCCCTAATGGAGCAAGAGTTAGTAGATTATCTTAAGCAAAAAGGTGGCAGCAGCTACCTGCAGGCGATGTTAGGAGAGATATAAAATGAAAACCATTTACCAGCGGCTGGACAGAATTTTGCCGATAATAACTGAAAAAAGATTTAGGGAGAACAAAGGCTTAGGCAATGAAATCGGTTATTATATTTTTGATTATGATGCCAAGGATGAATTGATTGTACGGGAGCACATAATTTTTCTAAAGCAAAAAATAAAAAATGACGGCGGCGGTATCAATATTAAGGAATTCGATCTTTATGAGATAATGATTGAAACATTAGAAAACAAGGGCTATCTCAAAAAAGTATTCGAGATGGAAAAAGATAAAGGTGCTGCTGCAATTATGCGGCCAATAAAAAGTAGCTTGCGGCTCACTCAACAAAACGATCTTATCGTTGAATACATAAAGAATAATACCAACATTGGTGATATCGTGTTTTTGACAGGGGTGGGTAAAGTTTGGCCGATTATCCGTTCTCACACTGTTTTAAATGTTTTGCATTCCGTGATAGATCAGGTGCCCTTAATCATGTTTTATCCGGGAACCTACTCGGGGCAGGATTTACGTCTTTTTGATAAAATCTCTGATCAAAATTATTATCGGGCTTTTAAGTTGGTAGAAAGATAGGGGAGGTTGGGCAAAACCATGGGTATGAAACTGGAAAAAATGTTTTACAAGGAAATTGACAGGAATATCAAAGGTGTTATTAAGATCGGCCAAGATGATGACTATACTATTTATCAGGAGCTGGAGGAATATGTAGTTACTAGGGAGCTAAACAGGCATTTTGCTACCTTTTTCGATTCTTACAGAAAGGGGATTAATACCTACACAGATAAGATGGGGGTTTGGATTTCCGGCTTCTTCGGCTCTGGTAAATCCCATTTTTTAAAAATATTGTCCTATCTCTTAGAAAACAGGGTGGTGGAGGGCAAAAGGGCAATCGCCTATTTTGATGATAAAATTAGTGATCCCACCGTGTTGGCCGATATAAAGGCTGCAGGGGATATCAGTGCCGATGTTATTTTGTTTAATATTGATTCCAAATCAGACACAGATTCCAAGACTAACAAAGAGCTAGTAGTTAGGGTTTTCAACAAAGTTTTTAATGAAATGCAAGGTTTTTGTGGTTCTCTTCCCTGGTTGGCAGAACTTGAAGGGCAAATGGTTAAGGATGGATCTTATGGGGCATTTAAATCAAGATTTAAAGAGTTAACCGGTAGCCCTTGGGAAGAAATCAGAGAAGATTTTTATTTTGAAGAGGACAATATTGTGGAGGCCTTAGCTGATACTACTAAAATGAGTATTGAGGCGGCCCGCAATTGGTATCACAAAGCTGAGGAAAACTACTCCCTAAGTATTGAGAAATTTGCTAATCGGGTCAGGGAATATATCGAATCTAAGGCAAAGGAACACCATGTTATTTTTTTAGTTGATGAAATGGGTCAATATATAGGAGATAACTTGGGCTTGATGTTAAATCTTCAAACAGTAATCGAAGATTTAGGAACCTACTGTGGAGGGAAGGCCTGGGTCATTGTCACCTCCCAACAGGATATTGATGCCGTTACCAAGGTCAGGGGCAATGATTTTTCTAAAATTCAGGGTAGATTTAATACCAGACTCATCTTATCCAGCGCTAATGTGGATGAAGTAATCAAGAGAAGAATCTTGTATAAAAATGATGTAGCCAAAGACACCCTAAGGCTCCTTTACGGAGAGAAGGAAGCTATTCTAAAAAACCTGATTACCTTTTCCCCCAACACTCCCGAAATGAAAATCTTTAAATCTCCGGAGGATTTTATAGAAGTCTACCCTTTTATTCCTTATCAATTTAAATTGTTGCAGGCTGTGTTTACCGCTATCAGGCAACACGGTTATAGCGGTAAACACCTTTCCGAGGGAGAAAGATCTCTCCTGTCGGCTTTCCAAGAGGCAGCCATTAAAATCATGGATCAAAAGGCTGGGGCTTTGGTGCCCTTTTCAGCCTTTTACGAAACCGTAGAAACCTTTTTGGATCACAATATAAAAACAGTGATGACTTATGCCGAGGGCAATGAACGCCTCACAAAAATGGATGTAGAAGTGCTGAAGCTTTTATTCTTGGTTAAATGGGTTGATGAAATACCCAAAAACTTGGAAAACCTGGGAACCTTGTTGGTTTCCCATATTGATGAAGATAAATTGGAACTCAAAAAAGACATTGAAAAATCTTTGGACAAATTGCTTACAGAAATGTTGATTCAAAAAAACGGTGATGAATACATCTTCCTAACCCACGAG
>CAZCQT010000199.1:2815-3956 GCA_964500905.1 uncultured Moorellales bacterium | reverse complement strand
CCGGGCTTTCTTGCAGTTCTGGCGTTGGTGAAGAAATTACTTCATCGATGTAGCTGCCTGTTTGGTCGTCGTTATTTTCAAATTCGGGTAATTCATCGGGCTTTGGTGTTGCCGTGGGCGTAGGCATGATGGTCGGCTCCGCCGAGGGCGAGGGCGAGGCGAGCGGCGTGGCCGCGGGCGTTTCCTCAGAAATCGACATAGTGGCAGAAGCGGATACTTCCGGGGAAACTGTCGGCTCAGGTGCAATCGTTATCAATGCTTCCCCACCGCAATTTTTAAAACAATTTGCAGTATTAAAAGTTGTATGAAAAGAACTTTTATCAGTCAAATATGCGGTGCTTGCCTCCATGGCAAAAGATAAGCATAAGCTAAAAATGACAACCAAAACCAATAACTTAGTTATCATTTTATTAATTTAATCTCCTTTTTTATGGAACTACTTTCCTGAATAATAAATAGTGTTGCCACAAAAACTAAAGTAAAATATCCCAATTCTGATTTAGCAAATGAAACAAAATACCCATATAAGGGGATTGTAAATTGAACTTTACCCAATATCTGTTCTGCTTCAATTTTATTGGAATCTCTCTCTTCATTTGCATCCCCTTTTGCGATAAAAACCTGTTTACTATCTACAACCTCAACACCAACAATCCGATGCGTTACTGTAGCGCCAGTGCTCCCCTTACTTACATAAGTTATAATATCCCCCACTTGATACTGTCTTTGAGGACTTACAATTACTACACTTCCCGTGTCAACTGCCGGCTCCATTGATCCCGATTCCACAACAAGTGTCCGAAGGCCGTTAATATGAAACGTTGTTGCTATTAAACCTACTGACAGTATCAACATCAGGGTGAGTAATAGTCCATTAGCAACCTCTCCCATTCTTTGTAATCGAAAATTCTTTATGTATGTAAATTTGTTCACCATCTCATTTGGTTGCGCGAGTGACTCGCGCAACCTCTGAACTAACAAACTTAATGCATCTGTTCAGCGTCAAAGTGAATATCAAAACTGACATTTGCATCTGCAATTTCATTGCCTGCATTAGCAGGAACTCTCAAATAAAACTTCACTGATTTTGCGTAACCCCCATAACCACCTGAGTGGTCATTTGGTAAAAATCCACACGTTG
>CAZCQT010000199.1:1094-2805 GCA_964500905.1 uncultured Moorellales bacterium | reverse complement strand
GTCAGCAGACCCCGCTACATAGGAAAACAAAATTGGAGAATGAGTCTCCCACCAGCTAAGTTTATGGAATCCTGTTCCATTCCCCCCGTTATCGCAATTGCCACCCCATGCCATAGCTAATTCGGCTATGTCCTCAATTCCCTTATCAGCCACAAGGTTGGCAATGCTTGCTTTAACGACTAAATTTATTGGTGAATCGCTAAAATTACCCAAGTAAATCACACCGTCTGGGTTACCCCAACTGCCGGAATAGCCAGGATAAATATCCTCGGGAAAGTTTACTCCAAGTTGAGTAGCGGTAGCGTCTTCAGCATACCACTTACCCATAGATTTCTGAGTCATTTGTAAATCGGCATTTCCAGAAGAAAATGTAACTCCAGTCATATCTGCCTTATCAGTAAAATACGCAACCGTTGCACTCACTACTGCAGAAACTGTAAGTGCAATCATTAAAAAACTTATTATTATTCTTTTCAAATTAATCACCTCTCTCCGAGCCAGAGGCTCTCCGAGCCGGTTGGCCATCCTGAACCAGAGGCTCTCTGAGCCGGTGGCTCTCTGAGCCGGTGGCTCTCTGAGCCGGCGGTCCTTCAGTTTATATTTAGGCTTTCGGCTGGTTATTCTGAGCTTGGCGTAATATATTTAATTTTTCTAAAACTCATCATTTATGTATATATCTTTCCCTGGAGCAGGGTTGAAGGCAGGACTACGGGGCAGTTTTTACACAAAAAAACCCCGCCGTTGCGGGGTAGTAATTCGGATAAAGTCCGTGTAATCCATATTTTTTGAAAAAATATATTTTTCAACTCGAATATATTACATAACTATAAGATTGTCAAATTTTTCGACCTTACAAAAAAATTTGTTTGTTATAATTTGTATATGTACAAAGTCCAAATTCTTCATACGGCATATGTCACCCACGACGTCAAACGCTTTATTTTAAAAAAACCAAAAGGCTACTACTTTACCCCAGGGCAAGCCACGGAAGTTGCCATAAATAAACCCGGGTGGGAGGATAAAAAACACCCCTTTACTTTTACGTCTTTAAATGATGACATGGTTTTGGAATTTACCATCAAGGGCTATAATCCCAAGGTTTACAAAAACCACAAAGGCGTAACCTGGAAACTGCACCGGCTTATGCCGGGTGACGAGCTTTTAGTAGATGACCCATGGGGAACGATTGAATACAAAGGTACTGGTGTATTTTTGGCAGGGGGAGCTGGTATTACACCGTTTATTGCGATTTTTAGGCAGCTGGCAAAAGACGGGAATCTTGCCGGCAATAAGCTTATTTTTTCCAATAAAACCGCGCTTGACGTAATTTTGGAAAAAGAATTGCGGGCTATTTTTAAGCCCAAAGACTTAGTGCTTACTCTCACACGCCAAAAAATGCCGGGTTATGAGCACGGCCGCATAGACGAAACTTTACTTAATAAACACGTAAATGATTTTTCCCGGCCTTTTTATGTTTGCGGTCCGCCGCCCATGATGGGAAATTTGCGTGAACTTCTGCCAACTTTGGGCGTCGGTGCTCAGGAAATAGTGTTTGAGAAGTGATTATTTATTTTGCTCTTCGCGCGCAGATTTTATAATACCCATTACTGTTTCTTGTAAATCCTCAGGATAAACTTTTTTTATCCATGCTTCCACTTTCTCAATAGGATCGTTGATATAATCCGGATCCTCCTGAGATGCATTTACATCT
>CAZCQT010000199.1:0-1084 GCA_964500905.1 uncultured Moorellales bacterium | reverse complement strand
ACTCCTGTTGTTTCTGGTGGATTATCTTTCTTTTGTTCGTTTGTCATCTTTTTTTAGTTTTTGGAAATAATCCCTCGTTCTTGGCGTTTTGCGCAAATTCCCCGATTCCTTCCTTAGAATCAATATTATCTTTTAATATTCCTAAAGGATTATTGCATACATCTGCATCAAACGCAGGTACCAATGCCACAAAACACCGAAGCTCCGCGTCGAGCAAATCCTCTAAATATCTTGCACCTCCCAGCATTGTTCGTGCTCCCCTTGCGTCCAGTACCCCACCTAAATATTCGGATTTTACATTTTCCGGATCTATTCTTTCTACGCCAGGAAGCATGTGTCTGTCTGTTTTTAATTGCACCACACGCAATACTCTTTTACCTTCTTTATTTACTGTACCGAAATCTAATATCAAATCAATCTTTCGTTCAACGTCGTCTTCCGCAGAGGCGATTATTTTTAAAGGATTGAGTCTTTTAAAAAGCACAGGCTCTGCCTTTTGTACAAGATCACAAAAAGTTAATACAGAAACAGGGCCTAGTAAAGCGTTGTAAGCATCGCCTCTTTTGTCTGGGTGCAAACGGTGAAGCATTGAGTCTTCATAGTCTCCAAATAATGTCTGCCACAAAGCTCCGTTTTTTCCTTTATCAAGCCCTAAGTTTTCTCTTAAATCTTCGTGGTTATCACACATATGACGCAAGCGAAGAAGTACTTTAGCTACATCTCCTTGAAGCTCTGCCATATCGTGAACATTATCTCGTGTAACTGGCAAGCTCTCATTCATCCTAGAAGCAAGACCATCTTTTTGTGTTATCCAATCAATGCACACCTTATATGCTTTTTCTTCGATTATAGTATTGGGCTCTATAACCGTCTCAGGTGACGTAAGTATCCTAATATCCATGTCTTCAGTCATATGTGCATAATAGCACAATAAAAATCCAAAGAGGTGAGCTGAGGGCAATAACCCACCTCTTTTCGTGCTGTTATATGTAATCAGCGTTGTCTATAAAGACAATTGGAGTCACCAGAATATCCGGAACATGAACAAACGTCCCCCTGTCAACCGGGTAATCCACACCTTCAC
>CAZCQT010000198.1:0-3977 GCA_964500905.1 uncultured Moorellales bacterium | reverse complement strand
GCTCGTATCATAACTGGATTGTTATTTTTAGAGATATCATTAAACAAGCGCTTGAGGGTAAATTGATTCCCCAATTTACTGAATCTGGATTAAAGGAAGGCGCCATTTCCCTGGCTCCGTTCCGCGAATTTGAGGATAAAATAAGCCCTGAGAAAAAGCAAAAGGTCCTTGACTTGATAGAAAAAGTTAAAGAGGGAGAGATAGATCCTAAGCAATATCGGGATTTATTAATGTAAGTTATTTCTAGACAGGGACATCATTAATTTGCCCTGACCATGCTTGGCCATTTACGTTTTATGTATTATGGCAAGTGTGGTCAGGGAGGACGTTTTATCATTAATGCAGTTAAAGTATTAGAGTAGGCAAAAAATTTTACATATTGGGAAGGAATTCTATAAAAGATGTAGAAATAATAATATAAGAGCCAAATCAAAGTATTACATAATACCAATAAAAATGTCTTCGTATTCACGTGCTAGGGGTTTCAAAATCATATACTTACGTTTTCACATTATTATTCTAACCATAGCCCCAATCGAATTAAAATATATTTTATCAGACAACTTTAAAATCTTTGGGGCTTGAATAATTACTTGAGAAGTGGAGGTGACCGGATCGTAGGATTTATTGTTTAGGGGGGTGAGCGAAGAAATAATTTATAACAATATGCTGAATCTTTTTACATAATAATTTTTGGAGGAATTTTACATGAGCGAAAAAATGGAAGTTCTCTTATTAAGTCAAGAAGATATCATTAAGGCAGGTGCTCTGGACTTTGACAAGGCTATAGCTGATTGCGAAAAGGCTTATGGTATGTTGGACGCTGGCCAAGCAGACGATCCAATTTGCCCGCAGTTGTGGTTCAAAAGTCCTGAAATAGGTACCGCATTCATAGCTTTTCATCCAGGTTCCATGGCGGGCGATGTTGATATCGCTGGAATTAAGGTAGTGGGGCGTTTTCCCAAGAATCCTAAAAGATTTGGCGTACCCTCAATCGTGGCTATTACTGAATTAATGGATAGAGAATCAGGGCTACCCAAGGTTTTAATGGATGGAACCCTTATCACTGCTGTTCGAACCGGTGTAAGCACCGCTGTGGGTGCAAAATATTTGGCACGCAAGGATTCCAAGGTAGCTGGGCTGTTGGGCGCCGGTGTTATGGGCAGGACCCAGATCATGGCATTGGCGAGGGTGCTACCCGAACTTGAGGATATAAAAATTTATGATATTTATTCCGACAAGGCGGAATCATTTGCCAAGGAAGTCAGTGAAGAAACGGGGCTTAAGATTCGGCCGGTGAAGACAGCGGAGGAAGCAGTTCGTGACTCGGATGTTGTTGCACCTACAACTGTAGTCACATTAGATCAAAGTTATATTCAGCCAGAGTGGCTTAATAAATGCACATTCATGGCCAATGTCTCGGATAACGATTATACTGTTGAGGCCATTCAAAAGGCTGGGCGAATAGTGGTTGATGGTCACAAACAATTTACCATTCCTGTGACCTTAGGTGATATGGTTAAGCGTGGCCTTTTAAAACCTGAAGAAACAACTGCTATAGGATCCATTATCAATGGTAAGGCCCCGGGCAGGCAAACAGATGATGAAGTCATCTTATTCAGCGCGTTGGGAATGGGATTGCATGATTTAACTATTGCAAGACGCGTTTACAATGAAGCTGTTAAACTTGGTGTGGGAACAAAATGGGTTCTATGGGATAAACCCCACTGGTCTTAAAAATTTGCACGGGGGAAGATAACAATGAACAATAATAAATTTTTATCTCAAGGTCCAAAGCTTATGGAAGAAATGACTTGGCTGGAGGTACAAGAATTACAAAAGAAAACCAATACGGTAATTGTATCCGTTGGTTCATATGAACAACATGGGACTCATCTGCCCTTAGCTTCAGATACGCTGCAGGCCTTGGAAATAGCTAAGGATGCGGTTAAACTGCTGGCCGAGCAAGATATAACCGTAGCAGTTGGTCCTGCTATTCCCTTTGGAGTAAATCCCGGGGCTATGCCATATCCAGGAAGCATTACCCTAAAGCCGGATACTTTGAAAACACTGCTTGTCGAAGTATGCACAAGCTTGAAGACTCACGGCTTTACAAATATTGCTCTTGTCATGGGTCATGATGAAAATTTGCCAGCTATGACAGTAGCCGCGCAGGAACTGGTTCATGACCATGGCATGTGTGTTGCAACGCTTAATTGGTTGCCTTACCTGAAACTTCATGAAAAACAAGTTCTCGATTTAAAAAACGCTGATGGACACGGCGGGGCTGGTGAGACAGCACGCATGCTGGCCCGTTTCCCCGAACTTGTAGATTTGGCTTCTTCAAGGGGTTATCTGCCTGAGAAGACATTATCGGCAAAAGAAGAACTTCCGTACGCCGGGCCGCCTCTGCTGGGTGGAGGTGTCTATAACCCTGCCAAGGATTTGCCTGGATTTGCTCCGCCTGAACATCCTGGTATTGTGGGAGAACCTAAAATGGCAAATGCCGAAGCGGGAGAAAAGGCCTATGAGGTAACAGCGGAATGGGTCGCTGAGGTTATTAAAAGAGAATTCTTTAGTTGATACAAATAATAAAAGGGGTGAGGCAAAAATGGGACCGGATGTCCATATCATGGCTATTATTGGGAGCCCTAAGCATAAAAATAATACCAGTATTTTAGTTGAAGAAGCAATCAGGGGTGCGCTTGACGTTGGCGGAGTAGAGGTTGAGCGTTTTGCCTTTGCAGGCAAAAAAATTGCTCCTTGTGTGGGAAGCTGTGCCAGCTTCTGTACAGAACATGGCATGTGTGTGCGTGAGGACGATTTTGATGATTTTGTAGCTATGTGGCGGCGAGCGGATGGTATTATTTTTGGCGTACCAATATATCATATGGGGCCACCTTCGCAAGTAAAAGCAGCCCTGGATAAATTGGGTGAAATACATTTTGCTCTTTTGAAAGGGAAATATCCTCGTTTCCTGAAAGCCGGCGGAGCAATTGTACAGGGTGGCGTGCGTTACGGCGGGCAAGAGGTGGTTATTCAACAGCTCATTGCCCACTTCATGCTGATGAATTGCTTGCCGGTAACAGGCGATATGCCTGAATCCTATTTAGGTGTTGGCGGGTTTGCTCCGGATACAGAATATCTTAAAAAGGATGAGGTTGCAAAGGAAAATGCGTATAGCCTGGGCCGACGGGTTACTGAGGTAGCAAAAATTATTAAAGCTGGTTTTGCAGTTGTGGAAAAAGATCTCTCGGAGGAATATTTTTATCCACGCACCATACCTGAAAGAAAGAAGAAATAATCCGCAGAAACGGGGTGATTGTACTTGAGATAAGGACCCAATAAAGCCATCCATATCCTATCCTTCCCCATGGCTTTGTGGGTTTATTAAGAAAACAGCTATATAAAAAAATAGCTTGTTTCTTGAAGGATACCTTGCTTTTTACGTTGTTCTGAAATTGATTTTATTTAAAATTTGGGAGGGAATAACTTGGAAAGAAGACTCTACTATGGTCTAGAGGATCGTCCTAAAACTTGGTTAGAAACACTTATTTTGGCCCTGCAGCAGGCATCAGTTCTGTACATTGGCATGTTACCAGTGCCCATAGTTGCCGGCGCTATAGCGGGATTAAGCCCTGTAGATGTGGGTAAGCTTGTTTGCGCTTGCGCTGTAGGCATGGGGATTGCCACCCTTTTACAGCTGTATATTGGCACTAAGCTCCCTATTATGCAAGGATGCGCCTTTCCATTTGCTATTGTCGCAGCCGCTATTATGACGTCAGTTGACGGCAGTCCTTATGAGAAAATGGCGTATTATACAGCTGCAATGCTTTTGGGTGGTTTGTTTGAGGCAATAATTGGTTATGGGAAGCTTGTAGGTTATATTCGTAAGGTTATGACTCCTGTGGTGATTGGACCAGTGATTATTTTAGTGGGTTTATCCATCTTCCCCTGGTCCGTTGATACCGCTTCAA
>CAZCQT010000197.1:0-3990 GCA_964500905.1 uncultured Moorellales bacterium | reverse complement strand
TACAGGTAAAACCACTGTTGCCAGTGCCTTTGTAAAACTGGCAGATGTTAAGGCTTACGCGGATTGCGATGTGGATGCACCTAATTTACATTTAACTATGGGAGCCATGCCCGAGCCCATTACCAGAGATTATTATGGTTTAGATAAGGCTGTTATTGATACAGATCTTTGCACAGAGTGTGATTTATGCAGGGTTCACTGCCGTTTTGATGCTATTAATGTAAACCAACATTATGAAGTGGATTATTTTGCCTGTGAGGGTTGTGCTGTTTGTGCAGAAATTTGTCCTGTGCAGGCCATTACAATGGTACCTGCTGTTGCCGGAGAGTTAATGCTTTATAAAAATGATTCGGTTTTTTCTACAGCTAAATTAAAAATGGGCAGTGGTAATTCCGGTTTATTGGTTACGGATGTAAAGAAACAACTGACAGAAGCTGCCCCCCAAGTGGAATATGCTATTATTGATGGCTCACCGGGAATTGGTTGCCCGGTAATTGCTTCCCTTAGCGGGGTGGATTTGGTTTTGATTGTTGCGGAGCCGTCTTTATCAGGCATTAGTGATATGGAAAGGATTATTAAAACTGCTAGGGGTTTTTTGATTAATGTAGCCATTTGTATTAACAAATTTGATACAAATTTAACTAACACAGCCAAGATAGAGGAATACGCCAAGGAAAATGGCTTAACCTTAGTAGGGAAAATACCTTATGACCAGAAAGCAGTAACGGCGATTAATGAAGGGAAAACCATTGTAGATGTTGATTGTGTCGCTGGTGAAGCAGTTAAAGGGGTATTTGATAAAACAATAAAATTGCTGCTGAACTGATGTAATAAAAGGCAAGGTAAATCGCTTTATTTTTTTAAAAAGCCCTTTAAAGGGCTTTTTTTAAAGGGTTTTTTTAAAAAATAGGGAAAGATAAGTAAGCAAACGGGATTTGGTTTTTTTGGGGAGGTTTACAAACAGTGTCAAAAGCAGAAAAAATTTTTAACGGAATAGCCCCTGTGTATAAGCTTTTTTTTAATTTTCAAGTAAAATATTATCAAAAGATTTTGAAAGAGGTAGATCCCCAATACAGCCCTCTTCAATATAAGACTGTGGTTGATGTGGGTTGCGGTACAGGTGCCCTTTGCTATGTTCTGAATTCCCTGGGGATGAGTGTTACAGGGGTAGATCATGCCGCTAAAATGCTGGCTGTTGCAGATAAGAGACTTAAGGGAACTTCAACAAAATTAATCTTGGCCAGTGCTTTAGAGCCCATTCCCCTGCCTGACAAAAGCTTTGATGTAGCTATTTCCTCTTATACTGTCCATGGTATGGAAAAAGAGGAGCGTAAACAAATGTATCAAGAGATGGCAAGACTTGCTAAGCACCAAGTAATTTTTCATGACTATAATGAAAAAAGGTCCTTGGTTAGTGATATTCTGGAAACCTTGGAAGGCGGCAATTATTTTGATTTTATTAAAAACCCAAAAGGAGAAATGGAACAATACTTCCGGGAAGTACAAGTTTTGAATGTAGGTTCAAGAGCAGCTTGGTATATTTGTATTCCCTAAGAAAGGATTTTATGCACTGGGGACGGTTGCCAGTGCATATTTTTTTGGAAAGGTATGGGTCGCTTTGTTTGTCTTTAATTTTTTTAGCAAAGGGAAAAAAGATTCCTGGGGAGAATTAAAAGAGCTTATAATTTACTATAGTGGCTACAAAAGACATTTAGATTAGGGCGAATATTTTATGGAAAAAATAAATGTGGCAAACAAAGCGTCCCCTTACCACAGATATTATGTTAACTTGCTTAAATTGCGGCATAGGTTTGTAATAAGCTGTTTTTGATATTTTTAAGATTGGGCTATATAATAGGATTACAGCTAGGGTGAAGGTAAGCTTTTATTATTAGTTGTTAATAGGTTGCCGTCTTAAAGGCAACCTATTAAAGGATCAAGGTAATTAAGGTTAAGATTCTAGTAAATTAAATCGGAGGTGTAAAGTTGAAGGCTTGTCGTTTGAAAGAACCTGTAAATGCCTTAACCCATTTTTCGTTTTTTCTAGCGGGTATAGTGGGACTTGTGCTGCTGATTTTGTTTTCTAGGGGCAGCATTTCTAAGCTTGTTACCATGAGCATTTTTGGAACCAGTGTGATTATTCTATATGGTGCGAGCACCCTTTATCATTGGCTGAAAACAACCCCTAAATGGGAATATATTTTAAGAAAGATTGATCATGGTGCTATTTTTGTGCTAATTGCCGGCACCTATACCCCGATTCTTTATTATGGATTGCAGGGAGCTTGGCGTTGGGTTACCTTGGGAGTCATTTGGGCGGCAGCTCTTGCGGGAGTAAGTCTTAAAATAGCTTTAAGACAAATGCCTCGTACCCTTTCTACCGTGTTTTATGTTACCTTAGGTTGGATGGCCGTGATTCCCTTTTTTAAATTTATTGGGGTATTCCCAACCGGTGCTTTAACTCTACTGCTGGCAGGGGGATTGGTTTACACCTTGGGGGGCGTTATTTACGCTACTAAAATTTTTGATTTTTTTCCTAAAAAGTTTGGTTTTCATGAAGTGTTTCATTTATTTGTAATGGGGGGTACCTTACTTCATTACCTAATGATCAGCATTTACATTATACCAATGTAAAGTGTGGCATCGGGACGCTGTGTTTGCCTTTAATTTTCTTAGCAAACAGAAAAAAGATTCTTGAGCAGAAACTAAGAGAACTTGTGATCTGTTATAGGTGGCTACAAAAGTCATTTGGCTCGGGGCGAACATTTTGTAGAATAAAGTGAAGGTGGCAAACAAAACATTCCCCCACTAAAAGCCCTATTTTCAAGATTGGGCCGAAATTGCAAATGCAACGCTCTAAAGGAGGGATCCTTTTGTTTAAAAATGGTTGGCACATAAAAATCACTCTCGTAATAGTGTTTTCTTTCGCCTTTTATTTGTTTTGGTTTTTTATTATGAGGGATACTTTTTGGGGATCAGTTAGCTATAAACCGAAAGTGGCAGGATATTATGAAAATCTTATAAATCAACAGCACTCCCCAGATAAAGATTATATAGAAATAGAAAAAGATTATATAAGTGCCGTAGCTGGAGGTGGGTCAGCCACCACGAGACATTATTTTGAAATAAATGGCACTCGCTATTATGTGGTTGAAGATGTGGTTTATTCGGAGCAAGGGCAGAGGATAGCAGGACTGTACCCCAAATCTGAGGGGTATTTTACCTACCTGGATAATCTGTATTATGTTTATGGGGAGGAAAGGGAAAAAGATATCATTACACTGGGCGGTCCGGTTTCGTTAAATACGTTAAAAGATTACAGTTATGGAAAGCTAAATATCACTGAACTAAAAAATTTGCAGATAAGTAAAAGAGAATACGAAAAGCAATATTTTCAAATTAGAAACAATCTTAGTCAGTATTAGAAACCTTGGGCGTTTTAAAACCGTCCAAAATGAAGTAGGGCGTAAGGCCACCTTGTTTGTATGCACTGGGGACGGTTGCCAGTGCATATTTTTTTGGAAAGATATGGGCCACTGTGTTTGCCTTTAATTCTCTTAGCAAAGGAAAAAAAGATTCCTGGGAAGAATTAAAAAAGCTTATGATGTACCACAGGTGGCTACAAAAGCCATTTGGTTTGGGGCGAATATTTTGTGGAGTAAAAATGAAGGGGGCAAACAAAGCGTCCCCACACTAAACCCACACCGCATCTATTTCGGTTTAGATGGGATTAATAGAGTCTAGATATAGCCTGGGGAAAGGATAAACTAATCTTAAGGAGAGTGTATTTATAATGCTAACAGGAAAAGTTGCTATTATAACTGGGGGTGCTGGTGGTATTGGTAAAGGCATTGCCACGGCCTATCTTAAACAGGGAGCATCCGTTGTAATTGTTGATGTCTGCAGCGAAGAGAAGGGACAAGAAGTAGTAAAGGAATTAAGGACGTATTCACCAAACATAGTGTTTTTAAAAAAAGATATTGCTCAACC
>CAZCQT010000196.1:0-3998 GCA_964500905.1 uncultured Moorellales bacterium | reverse complement strand
TGACACACCAGGTGAAACAGCGGGAGTGCCTGTGGCCGTTGCCATTGTCCTAAGTGCTCTTGGCGCCTTAGGGGCAGCAGGTGCTGTCGGAGGGGCTTCTAAGGGGGAGAGCGAAAAAAGAAAAGAGCAAGAAAGAAGTAAATATCAACTGGTTTTATACAAAAATTTTGGCAACAAGATCAGATATAATGTAGAGTCTGTCACTGTTTCTGCCAAAATGATAGAAATAAAACCCGGGGGTGCTAAAGTGGAGCGCCCAGATTTGACTCAACAAATAGAGATTTTTTCTGAAGCAGAGGTTTTAGATGTTACTCAAGCCATCTTTTCGGGTGAATATGTTGACTCAAAAGTTTCAGCCCGCTTTGTATCAGATCAGGGCCCGGCAGAAGCTGTAATCAGCTTCCGCTTTACAGGTGAGAGAGGAAGCCTTCAAAATAATGTTACCTTTAGGTTAGTGGGGGAACCCTATATCACCTTTCCTGAACAGAAGAGCTATAGTGGCATGATGTTTTTAGAGGCCATAGCGGGAGATGGTTTTAGTTATGAGGTTCTTTTCGAACTGACTGATTTTGCTACCGATGCCAATACCATTGAATTTGAATCAGACGACAGCGGACTTAAATTTGACTATGAAAGAATTGCTCCCTACAGCTATAAAGCCCTTGTTACTAATAATACTGAGTCTATTGAAGCAGGTATCTTTGCCAAAGAGAGGCAAGTTGAAATCATCGTTAGAGCCGTGAATGAAAAGGAACAGGCGGAAAATAATTTCACCCTCATGCTTTATCCAGAGGGATTGAGTATTAAAGGTAAATTAGAAGAAGGTCATTTGATAGTTGATACAGCCGAAAATAAAGGCGGAGGCATCTTGGATGTTTCCATCAAACCCAGCCGGCTAGATATTAAGTTGGCAGTCAAAACAACTAATAAACAAGGGAAACCCGCCTCGGTAGTTACCACCGAAGGCATTAGCGTTAAAGAATTTATAACTGATAACCAACAAATGAATACCCTGCTATCGGCCTTTAAATATTTAATTAATACCGATAATGCCAAGGAAGGAATTTTCTACATTGAACCCCAGGTAACCTTACCAGAAAGTACAACTAAGTACTACCTAACCCTGCCCATTGAGGGAAATTATGAAAAGCAAAGCCATCTTTTGGAGCTGCCGGTCAGACTCCTAGGTGTTATCCCTGAAAAACCTAAAGGGTGGCAGGAAGAGCATGATAAGCTGGTTCGAGATATTCAACGCTTTGGCTTAACTTCAGGTGGCAGAGCACAAATGCTTATTAGGAGTTCCAAAAACCGCACTCCTTTTGAGTTAAGTACGATCAGAAGGGCCCTGATTGAAGAAGGGGTGGAATATTATTTAAAAGAAGCCTCGGACTTCAAAATCATGGCTGACAAGCTGGAAAATATAGAGGCCATGTTGAATGTAATCAGGTGGTTTGGGGATCAAGCCACATCTTATCTCCTAACCGTCTATGCAGGGCCTACAGCAGAAGCCTTTATTTCTCCTTTAAAAGATTTTCTGATTGACTTTGTTGCGGAGGCAGGGACCCAAATCTTCTGGGGGGAAGAAATAGAGTTTGATTCCCTAGCATTTATGGCGAGCATTGTTTCCGGCGTGGAAAATGAAATAACTAATATTGTCACAGGAGACAACCCGCCAACTCCTAAAAAAATAGGTGCTCTAGTAGCAGGCCTTGCTTTATTAAACTTCAGCAAACACTATCTTCTGGAAGAGGAAACCAAGGGGGATTTTTGCAAATCTGTCATAGCTACCGGAGGGGATATGACCGTAAGTGCCTTTGTAACCCTTTTGGGATCAAAACTTGATAAGATGCTGGAAAACCCCGCCTTTAAGAAAAAGATAGAAGATTTTATCGGCAACTACATTAAAACAGGGGCGGATACCTTCTTTAAAAACGCTACCTCCAAAGCAGGAAAGTTCCTGCATGAAAATGCATCAGAAATTGCTAGCTCCGAAATTGTTAAAAAATATCTTGAGGAAACCTTTGGCTTTATAGTGGGCACCGTTTACGAAAACATTACGGATAGGGATGAGGATCAAGGCTTATTGGCAATCAGAATACCCTTTGGAACTTATACCATTGAAATTGATCCCGTAGCAAACCTAAAATCCTTAACAGGAATGATCTTCGAGCTGATGAACAATATCATTCCCTTTATTGCTGCTCCGCCCCCCACCATGCCGGAGTACCCCCTTCACTACAAGTGATATAGGGATGATACGGGGGGACGTTATCGCTGTATCATTTAAACTAACGCTGCTAACAAAAAATAGTACAGATAAAACATCCCCCTGTATCAAATATGTCAAAGAAACACAAAACCCTTTTCTAAATAGAAAACGCCTATATAACAAGAAAAATTAGCGAATGATTAAATGTCGCCTACTAATTTTTCTTGTTGGCAATTGAAAATTAAAATTGCAGAGCCTATACACAAGAAAAAAACACCGCTCTATATCACAAGCGCCTAATGATACAAAGAAAGCGTCCCCTTGTATCACTTCTGTTCAATTTCTCCCGCTGATAACGGGACCACTCCAACTTCAGGTGCTTTTCTAATGCTGCTGAATTGGTTTTCAAAAAATATTTTAACCTTTTCCGGCTCTTTAACTTGATAAGAAAGACTGGGCTTTGTATTGTTGTCTAACCAGACCTGTGTAAAGTTAGCATTAAAGTTGAAATAAAGATTATAGATTGCTTTACTATTGGTGAAAACCTCACAAGCTAGATGGATTTGATTTGTACTATCCCGATCTTCACTCCGATTTGTAGAAATCGCATTTTTCTCTATCCGGAGTTCTTTAATGAAATCGGTGAATTCAGATGCTTTTGCCCGGGGAAAATCCACCACTTTGTTGCCTGAAATGACGGTACCATAGGCCGCCCCCTCAAGCATCTCGATGGAAAAATTCATATCATCTGCATCAGGCAACCGCACGCCCTGAATTGGATTTACCAACAAACCAACCACGGTAACTACAGCAAGAATCATACCCGCTGCAGCCACCCAAAAAGTCGGCCTTTTATAATTCAGCACATTTTTAATTCTACCCCTGGTATCCCCTTCACCAAAAGCAAGAGGGGTACCGCCAATAATGGACCTGCCCGTGGTTAGGGTTAGCAGTGAATTTGAATAGTCTTTTTTTACATCACTACCTAGCTTTTTAATAACTGCTTCATCGCAGGACATTTCCATATCCTTGCCGCTGATAAAGAATGCTATCCAAACAAGGGGGTTAAACCAATGCAGGCAAAGAGCAAAGAAGGATAATATCTTCACCACATGGTCATATCGTCTGATGTGTAGTTTTTCATGCAGGAGGATATATCTTTTTTCCTCATTTGTAAGGGCTGTAGGCAGATAGATTTTAGGGCGAATAATGCCTATCACAAAGGGGGTATTTAGATGTTTGGCAAGGTAGATATTATCCTTTTCATGAACAGCATTTTTAAGGCGTTTTTGTAGTTTAATTAGTGAGATAATACTATAAATCAATAAAACAGCAATACCCAATAGCCAGACTGTGGTGCCGATAAAAATCCATATTTGCAGAGGATTTACGCTGGCAGCGGGAGTTGCTGCCGGTAGAGATGAATTTACTGCCTGATTGATTGCCGAAATGCCTGTGTCTATTGTTGGAATAGCTGCGTAAATGATATCTTGAGGGATAGGATTTGTCTTGACAGGTAAAAGGCTAAATACACTCTCAAAACTAAAGGGAAAGATCAAACGAAACAGCACCACAGCCCAAAGGGCATAAGATAATATTTTAGGGGATTTTTTTAGTAGCAACCTAGCCACTAGCACAAAGATTATCACATAGCTGGCAGTAAAGCTCATATTAAGAATCTGTAAAAATATTTTTTCAAGCATTACTGGCCCTCCTTATGTTCGTCAATTAGCTGCTGTATCTCATATATTTCTTTTTTGCTCAGCCTATTCCGCCGGGTAAAGGCGGC
>CAZCQT010000195.1:0-4000 GCA_964500905.1 uncultured Moorellales bacterium | reverse complement strand
TGATGCCACACAGTTGCAGCCAAAAAATAAACAAAAAAATCCCTATTGGTATTTAAAGGGTTTGTAATATAGTACATTATTTGTACAATTTGACGATTGAACCCGGGTATAGTAAAATAAATTTAAAATTAAAGTTAAAGTTAATGCTAGCAGTTGTTTTAGCGAAGAAGCATCCCGACCCGGGAAAATTACCAAACTTTTCTGAATGTTCATCAAGTTTTGGCTAATAAGGCATTCACACCAAATGTAATTTGAACCTACAAAAAATATCTGCAGTAAATGTTATACGTGTCACTTGTTGAGCGACTTGGGGGAGGTTGAAATGAGCATGTTATCCTTTAAACTTGTAGGGGGACTAAGGCAGGCAAGACTAAATAGCTTGTTGGCAAACATGGTTCAATATAAGGTAACAGTAATTTGCGGAGCACCCGGTACCGGTAAAACTACCTCTGTAATGAATTTTTTACAAACGGCTAAATTTTCTTTTTTATTTTATTCTATTGAATGTGATAAAAACGGCATGGTAAAGATATTAAAAGCTAGTGCAAAAGCAGTAAATATTTCTTCGTCACCCTTAACAAACCCGGCGGAAAATCAGTCCATTTTGGACTTAATTGAAAAGTTATCGGAAATCAATGCCATAGCGGAAGATAATAAGAATTTTTTTATTGTATTTGATAAATGTCGCCCAATAAACAATACCGATGATTTTTCTGGCCAGTTGCAATTACTAATAAGTAAATCCTCACCAAACATACATTTTGTAATAATTGCCGATGAAGAACCAGCATGGATTCAGCTAAGTAACAAAATATATCAAGGTGTTTTTAAAATTACAGATGAACAGCTACTTTTCACTTTGGAGGAAACAGGAGAATATTATAAAGTTGTAAATGAGCTAGCTTTAAATAAGGAACAAATAAACCAATTGTTCGCTTTTACAGGGGGTTGGGTAACAGCTATGGAGTTTGTGGGGAGAAAGCTGCAAAAAGATCCGGATTTCATACTAAGTCTCAATAATGACCCCCTTAATGCGGTCAGAAAGCTACCGGAGCTAAGTTCTTATGTGGACATGACACTCTTAGGCTCCGTGAGCGAAGAACAAAAAAATATTCTTTTTGCTATTTGTATCTCCCAAGAAATTGATGATGATTTGGCAACTCAACTAGCGGGACCCGAAGCTGCTAAAGAGTTGCATAAGCTGTCCCTTATGCATAAACTTATTTCACGTGTAATGATAAACCCTGATACTTTCAGGTTTAATAGGATGTGGCAATGTTTATTATTGAACAAAGCTCAAGAAACCATGGGTTCCGAATGGCTTGCCAAACAACATGACAAAGCAGGTAGCTATTATCTTGATAAGCAGCATTGGAAAAAGGCCGTGTATCATTTTCTGGAAAGCAAATCTCTTGACCAAATAGCATTTATTGTTGAGCAAATTGGGCCTAGGGTTTTGGATAACAGCGCCTCAAAGAAATACTATTTGGTTTTTAATGAGGCTCCCTTAATAAAAATATTGACAAATCCTTGGTTGCAACTCACCTACGCCTACTCCCAAAGATTTAAAGATTTGGAACTATGTTATTATTATCTGAATGTCGCTTTGGAAAATTTCCGTAGAACAGGGAACTATAAGGGCCTAATGCAGGCGCTTTTTATTAAAGTTGAAATACTAATGTTTTATACCGGTGGTCTTCATAAAATGTCGGAATTGATTAACAATGAGGAAATTGGTCCGGAGGTAGAAGATTCGGAGGATTTGGGGATTGTTGGCTTTAAGAAAATTTATATCGGTTGGAGCCATAGTTACCTTACCGGCAATTTAAAGGAAGCCATCAGACTTGGCGAGCAGGCAAAAAGGATTAGCCAACTGGTTCAAGACATCAACTTGTTTATTTGGTCATGCTGGGTTTTAGGCATTTCTTTGACCTATGCAGGAAACTTTGAACGAGCCAAGGGCTATATTGCTGAAGCATTAAAAAAGATTTCGCAACCGGATGTTGAACCCGCCCTTACTATGATGATTCCTTATATTGCAGGGTTTAACGCTACCTATGAAGGGGATTTTGAATCAGCAATATATTACATGGATGTGGCTACAGATAAAGCGAAGGAGCTTTCCTTGGGAGCCCTTGATTTATATATAACAAATTATGCCGCGGATGCGGCTAATTATCTAGGTGATGCAGAGCGAGCGGAAAGATACCTGGAAAAGATGAAAGAAAGCATGAGAATTTATTTAAAAGATGATAATTATCATGTCCATTCTTTTATGATGGCGGCACAAGCACACCATGCCTTACTACAGGATAAACTTTTTCAAGCACTGGGTTATGCTAGACAGGCGTTGCGTTTGAGGGAAGAAGCCGGAGGGGAAATTTTTTTTATACGTTGTCATTTGCTTTTGGGCACGATTCTACGTATTTTGGGTGATTATCAGGGGGCCGAAGTCCAATTGTCCACGGCTTTGCAAAAAAGCATTGGTATTGAAAGTACTTACTATATGGCTTCTTCTTATATGCAGCTATCTTTTTTAAACCTGGCACTTGGCAATAAAAATTCGTTTGATGATTTAGTTAGCAAAGCGTTACAACTATGTATAGATAAGGGATACTATCATTTTTATATGTGGAGAGATGAAGATATTCTTAAGTTAATCCGCCTGTTTATTAATAAAACTGCTTATCGTGGCTATTTAGAAATGCTGTCAGAAAAACGGGGACTAATGCAAAATAAAATTGATGAAACAAGGAAACAGAGTTTAACTGTGCCATTGATAAATATTAAAGGGTTAGTTGGGCTACGAAGTTCAAATGCTGGTTTAATGATAGGTGATAAATCGCAAAAAATTTTTAAATTATATTTAATGGGTCCATTTTATATAGAGCAATATAATCAGCAAATAACAGAATTTACATCCCGGAAAGCTTTATATCTATTAAAAATTTTATCTACAAAAAGAGGTCCAATAAGTGTATATAGGCTAATCCAGGAAATGTGGCCCGATTGGGAAACAAAATCAGCAATGAATAATTTCTATTTTACATTGCATCAGTTAAGAAAAAACCTGGGAAACAAAGAGGCTATAACCTTTAAAGATGGCTTATGCTGGCTTGAACCGGCATTCTTTTGGTGCGACATTCAGCAGTTTCAAGCCAATATTATTCGTTCCAAAGAGCTAATAAAAGGCGGTATGGGTGAAGAAACTCTGGAACTACTAATTCAGACTTCAAACTTTTACCGGGGTGATTTTTTGGAGGGTGAGGAATTAGGGGAAATTTTAACTCAAGAGCGAGAGTTTGTAGAGCGAAAGCATTATGCTGTTTTGCTACTGATAGCCAAATTATTTATCAAAGCAAAGCGGTTTAATAAAGTTATAGAAATCGTGGAGGTAATAAAAAGTAGTCACCTTCTTGATGAAGATGCGAATCGTTTTCTGATGGTTGCTTATTATGCTCAGGGAAATACTAAAAAGGTAACAGAATTGTATAAAAAGTTAAAGGCCGACCTGTATGAAGAAGTAAAAGTCTCTCCCCACCCTTTAACGGTCAACTTATATGATCAAATCATCAAAGGGGAGGATGTAAAAAAAATAATAGACTGGCTACTTGGGGAAATGCCTGCAGAATTATTGTAAATAGATTTAGCTAATTTCAGTTTTTTAGGTGACAAGTTACATTTAATACTCCTAATAGAGTTGAATTTGCCACTAAAATCTTTGAATTGTGGCAAAGACCAATCTAAAAATAAGATAAAAACAACAATTGCCTTAACAGACACCTTCTTGGTGTCTGTTTTTTTGTTGCTAAGTCAATTTTGCTCGGGATTTTAGACAAAAATATTAACTAAATAAGTTGTCGAGTTAAATTTAAAAAAGTCGGATATTGGTACAAATCTAAGGGATTACTAAGATAAATCTAAAACTGGGCAAACAACCTAATAAGACGCTGAGTATACAGTTTAATTATTAAATAAAAATAATTTTAGCTGTCGGAAT
>CAZCQT010000194.1:2068-4003 GCA_964500905.1 uncultured Moorellales bacterium | reverse complement strand
GTATACCAACTAAACCTACAAAACTATTACGTTTCATCTTCATCACCTCAAGGTATAGCATCACCTTTAGGTGAAAAAATATGCAATTTTGCAATGCCGGCGGTTCTGAAATGCAACAGCAAAATTATTAACTACCGTTTCCATTAACACCCTTTAGTTTACTTAAATCATAAGGTGTTTCTTGATAAACATAATAATTCAGCCAATTGGAGAACAATAAATTAGCATGGCCCCGCCACCTAACAATAGGCTCCCGAGTGGGATCGTCATCGGGGAAATAATTTTTCGGAACTTTAATTGCTAACCCCTTATCCAAATCCCTTTGATATTCGGTTTTAAGAGTCAAAGGATCGTATTCCGAGTGACCCGTTACAAATACCTGTCTACCATTGCCTGCAGATAAAAGGTAAACCCCGGCAATATCTGATTCCGCTAAGATTTTAAGTTTTTCCACCTGCTCCACTTCCCTTTTACTGATCCCGGTATGTCTGGAATGAGGCACATAAAACTCATCATCAAAGCCTCTTACTATGGCACAGTCCCTATTTTTAACCTGATGTTTAAAAACACCAAACATTTTTTCGGGCAAAGGTTGCTTGGATATTCCATAGTGATAATATAATGCTGCCTGAGCAGCCCAGCAAATATAAAGGGTTGAATAAACATTTGCCTTTGCATAGTCCATTATTGCCGTTAATTCATCCCAATAATCAACGTCCTTAAAATGCAAATGCTCCACCGGGGCACCGGTAATAATCATACCGTCATATCTTTTGCTCTTGACGTCATTGAAGTTTTTATAAAAGCTAAAAAGGTGATCCCGGGGGGTATTCTTGCCCTGGTAAGTGGCGGTAGTCAAAAGGTCCACCTGGATCTGTAAGGGTGTATTACTCAATAATCTTAGAATCTGTGTTTCCGTGATAATTTTAGTGGGCATCAGGTTTAAAATCGCGATTTGTAAAGGCCTGATATCCTGAGTTGCCGCCCTTAACTCATCCATCACAAAAATATTTTCGCCTTTTAAAATTTCTTTTGCCGGCAAACCTTCCGGTATCACTACGGGCATTAAAATCACCTTCCTAAAACTCATATCTGTTAAACCTTATTCAAAAAGCTGCTTCTTAATTAAAGATAAGAAGCAGCTAAATAATCTAAATTACTTTGCCCCTTATCTCTCAGGAAATTACTCCTGCAGGAATTGGCACATTTCCGATTAAATAATCGGCTGTTGCTGGGTTTCATAGGGCCTGTCCCTCCGCCTCTCTGGATAATGGTCGATTTTTATTTGGTTTATTAAATCAATATTATAGACTCTGGAAGGATTTTAGTCAAATATTTTTTATTGGCAAACGATGCCTTCCTTGGCCAGTTCTGTTTTCCCATAACAAAGTAATTTTAATAACACATCTTCTCGCTATCATCTGATATATTCCTTTGACTTAATACTTGCTTTCTGTATTGCCGCATCCCCTTTAAAGAAAAAAATAATTAAATAAAAACTCCTTCGCAAACAAAAGAACTGGTCCGCCCCCTGTTTGCTTATAGAGTAATAATTTGATAGCCTTTTTGAATATATTCAGACATAGCCGGATGTCCGCTCATGTCTCCTCCTACAGGAATACCTGTTTTTTCATTATCCGCCAAAACACCCATTTTAGTGGAACAAGCTTTGCAAATTATATCGACAAGTTTTCTTTCTTTAACTTGAGCGAATAATTTATTCTCTGTCTCTTCCAATTCTTTGACAAGCTTAACAGACTCCCCTTCTATCACAAGTTTAACCTCAATGCCCTTGCTGTCCAAATCAAGCACATTTAACAGCACATGTACAAAACACATCAAATTACCATTAAAAGAAAAAATCGCGAACTTATCCAATTGAATTCCCCCTTAATAACTTTTATATTAATCACGGAAATTAGCAAATTGCAATTC
>CAZCQT010000194.1:0-2058 GCA_964500905.1 uncultured Moorellales bacterium | reverse complement strand
AAGATTAATGGAAGAGTGATCTCAAGCAGTACTTCAACCAAAATCCTTGCTTTTTAACAACTGAATAGTTGCCTGCAGGTCATCTCTTTTTTTCCCCGTTACCCGAACCTGGTCATCCATCATTTGCGATTGGACTTTTAATTTCTGCTGTTTAATGGCAGCGATAATTTCCTTTCCTTTTTCCTTGGAAATCCCCCGCTGAATTTTAACCATTTGCCGGACAGTACCCCCGCTGGCCGGTTCTATCTTACCATAATTAAGGGATTTTAGGGGCACATCCCTGCGAATTGCCTTGGTTTCCAAAATATCGACGACGCTTTTTAATTTGAAATCGTCATCGGCAATAATCTTGATTTCCTCCCCTTCTAAACTGATTTCCGCCTTGCTGCCTTTAAAATCAAACCTTTGTCGTATTTCTTTCATTGTCTGGTTAATTGCGTTGTCCACTTCCTGCATATCCACTTCAGAGACCACGTCAAATGAAGCCATTACAATCACCCTTCCCTGTACATTTGTATTTAAAAACTGTATTACAAAACATCTATAACTATATACAAATAAATAACGAAAGACAGCACCAGCACAATAATAGCTGTAGCGGCTACTACCCGTCTTCTGTATATTTTTCTTCCCTGATCAGCATAATTATTGTTTTCTTGAAAAGAAAAACCACAATGAGGACAATTTTCAATTTGATTGGAAATTTGCTTTTGACACCGGGGGCAATTTATTAAAGCCATTAAAATACCTCCCTTCAGGGCCAGAAAATATTTTAAACCTGATTTACTCTCCTTTAAACATAAGCTCATTAATCAGGCCAATATATTTTTCTACCTGCTTTTATTGTAGTGATTGCTAAAATGCGTAGCACCCTTAATCAACTAGCATCTCTTTTATAACATTTTTAATCAACAGAATAGTCTCCTCATCCAAGTCCCCGATTTTTTCTTTCAATCTTAATTTGGCAATCGCTCTTATTTGGTCCAATACAACCACACTCAACATATCGTCCACTTCAATTTTAATCCGTGTGAAGTAGTCATCCCTACCCTTACTGGTGATTATAGCTTGCCTCGATTAAAAATAACAGTCCTTTCTAAAAATGCATTAAAAAAGCAGTGGAAATGATCCTCTGCTTTTTACCGGTCGTTATTTTATTCACCCACTATTGAAAAGCTGTCTTTCGTAGCCATATAATGCTCAAATGCTTTTTTTGCAAAATTAACTGCCGACTGCTTGGGATCAAGCCAGGATTTATCCGCACCAGAATCGGCTTTTTCTTGCCTTTTGGCATAAATTTCAGCGGAAGGCTTTCCATCCTCATCAGGAAAATATGGATAGACATAGCCGTTTTCATCCTGCCAACGCTCAACGCACCAAATTCCTTCTTCGCCCTGTTTGGCAGGCTGGGAAAGGGTCAGCTTCCAGACAATGTCCTTACTGCCACCGTAAGCGTAATAGGGATAATAATTTAGCAAAAGATGTTCGCTTTCGTAGGTATATTTTTTCTTAAAAAATTCATCATCGCTATAAGGGATAAGTTTATTTCTGTTAATTATGTCTTTTTTAAAGTAGTCGACCAAGGCCTTTTTAAGCTCGCTATAAGCCTCATAATCATCGGGAGCCTGCACGTCGGTAGTTTGAAAAATGAGGTAATATGAGGAATCATCTTTGGCAAAGGTATCATACCCGCTGCCATCCGCCCCTAAATATTGCTCATATTGAGCCGTGTCAATACGTATCACACCAAAAAGGAATCCCATCCCCTCGTATTTTTCATAGGTCGATTTTTGATGAAGCATGATCAAGGTGTCTGGATCGGTATATTTGATAGGATCGATCAGCAACTGATCCAGATATTTATTCGGCACGGCGATGGTAATGCCGCCACGTTCGTATAAAGAAGCCTCAACTGGTCCCGGCCCCTGGGCTTGGTGGTTACCTCGGTTTCCTTCATTATCTCCGTTACCTGGGTAGAACTCTTCAACGCTTACCCAGGTTTGCCCCTTGTCGCTGCTGACAAAAACCCGTTCTTCCCCTTCTATGTCCTGATTAGCT
>CAZCQT010000193.1:0-4051 GCA_964500905.1 uncultured Moorellales bacterium | reverse complement strand
GACAGGGGACAGAGGACAGAGGACAGAGGACAGGAAAACCTTTCCTCTGTCCTCTGTCCCCTCCAGAGAATCACATCATAAAAACCACTCCTACAATTACAGCTACTGTCAGGCCAATCATGACCGGCCAGAAGTTTCTTCTTACCAGCTCCAAAACCGGTACGCCTACAATTCCAGCCACCGCCACCAAGGAGCACCAGGCCACTAGGGTGCCGCCGCCGGACCAAATGGCCCCAATTTGCCCAATTGCTCCCAGGGTTGAGGCAGCATTGGGATCACCCCCTGCCATGGCACCCGCCAAAGTGCCCACAAGGGGTAAACCGGAAAAGCCCGATCCATCAAGTCCTGTTAATAATCCAACAAATAGGAGGCCAAAGGCGGCCAAAAAGCCTGTAGGCGGTATGATCTGCGACAGCATTTTACCTAAATCAAAAAGATAGCCGGGGGCACCTGCACCCAAAATTTTAACAGAGGCTTCCGGATTGCCGAGAAAAAAGAAGCCGGCAATGGGAATAATAGGCCCCATCACTCGAAAGGCAAAGACCAGTCCGTCAGCTAAATAATCCGCCATTCGATCCAGGCCTTTGTTTCCGCTGACATAAAGAGAAGCAATTACTGCCAGCAACAGTGCTACTCCTCCCAACATGGCGGAAGCATCTCCGCCTTTCAGCTTATATTTATATAGTGCAAAGATTACATAGATCATGGAGATGCCCAGTAAAATCAATAAGGTTCTACCCTTGGTTCTTTCCTTAACTGTCCATTTTCGGTCCCCGGTAGCGGTGTCTAAGCCTGTCACAACAGGGTGAAGCTTAGAATAATATATATCCTTTCTGTTCCAAAGGTAGGCCAAAATCAAGGCTATTATACCTGCAATTAAGGAAAGGATTCCCCCTTTCAGAGTAATTAGTTCCACCGGTACCCCGGCAGAGGCTGCAGTTAATCCCGGTGCTCCTTGAATAATAATATCTCCTCCCAGGGCCAAGCCTTGACCTGCTAAAGCGATGGACATGGCTGCCAGCATGGGAGGAAGCCCCATTTTTATTGCCAGCGGGGCCAGCAAGGCTCCTACTAAGGGTATGGCGGGGGTGGGCCAAAAAAAGATAGATACAATGATGGTAGTAAGCGTCAGTACCAGGTAACTTACCAAGGGCCCTCCCATTAGTTTTTTCAAAGGCACCACCATCATTTCATCTGTACCGGTAACACTCAGGGATTTTAATAATGCGACCATTAAGCCGATGATCATAAAAATATTCATCAGATCGCTGCCTGCAACAACACTGGCATTAAAAACCGTTTGCACTCCTTTACTGATATTGCCAAAAAAATTCCAACCTAACAAAAAGGTAAACAGGATGCAAGGGACAAGCACATTTCTTCTCAGAATCATGGTGATGACTACAAAAATAATTCCCAATGTATATAGCCAATGGCCAAATGTCATTACCGGGCAACCTCCAGTCCTTTTAGAGTGTTTTATAATATATGCAGGGAAAGGTGATTTGCGTACTGTTTGGATATTGATAGTCCACTGATATTAAACCTCAATTATGGTAATATATAATCATAGTTAATAAGAGTTTTAGGGGGCTGATTATGTTTACTGAATTGACCATACCTTTGTATTTAGAAAAAATGGCCGGTACCTCCTTTCCTTCTCCTAAGGGGGGAAGTGCTTTGGCAGTTGCGGGAGCTATGGGTGCGGCATTGACAAAGATGTGCAGCCAAGTATCTGCCAATAATTACCCCGGGGAAAGCCGTTATCAGGAAATTACAAAATTGGCCGATCTTTTGCAGGAGCGTTTTCTTGAACTGGCGGATGAGGACACAAGGGTGGTTTACGAAATGCTGCAGGCCGGCAAAAAGGAAAAGGACAGCCAACAGCATTGTGAAACCATTCAAGGAAGTTATGCCAAGGCCTCCGATAACCTTTTCAAGGTTGGTGAAGCCGCGAATGATTTGATTGACCTGGCCCAATATTTGACTCCCCTGTGCGTACCCAGCTGCATTGTGGATTTGCAGATTGTAGAGATATTAACCAAAAGTATAAAGGAGGCCATCGTTAACGCAATTGGGGATAATTACAAAATCGTTGCAGACAAGGGCTGTCTTTAACGGGTATTGATTGCAGGGCGAATAATGGACAGCCGCTGTCCGGGGGGTTATTAGACAGTTGTTGAACAGAATTTTTTACAGCAAAATTTGGTGTTCTTGCTTGATGATTCCATTGCCCTTTTAAGGGGTTTCCATCTAGAATAGAGTATAGGAAAAGGTGGTGACTCCGGTGAAAAAGAATACATTAACTGACAAGCGAAACCTAATTCACTGGTTTTTGGATAGCCAACGCCTGGCTATGCCTAATGCCGAGAAGGTTTTGCGTTTTTTATTAGGCAGCGACAATTTATTAAAAAAAATCAGATTAGTTCAGGAAGCGGTTATAACGGACAATTTACTCTTAATTTCTTCCAGGGCAACTCAGTTGCAGCCTTTTTTGCTGAAAATTAACGGACAAAAATTCTATGAAGTGGATGCTGCCTTAGAGGCCCTGGCAAATGAGGAATGGGAGTACTTATATTTGCATTTGGCAATTAATAAAACTTTATTTTGCCAACATTGTGTTATTCGTAATAATGAGGAAAATAAAAAGACAGAAAAAAGAAGAAAGCAATTAATCAGGCAAATGCTTTTGCAAATGATTGATCAGGCGTTAGATTTTCGGGATCAAAGGGCATTTGAGGTATTAACCAAAAAATTAAAGGAAACAGAAGCTGAATTATAAATTAAGCACGGGCAGGAGTCTTTCCTGGATCATGGGAATTAAAGTAAAAATACTGATGGCTTGTCTTGCTATTCAAAAACCGTAATGTTAAAATTATAGGGCATAGTTTATGGGGAACCATTTCAGGGTTCCTTCTCTTTTTGCAAGGGGGCTTAATAATGCTTACATTTTTAAAGAACTTTTTGGATGACAATGCCAAGGAGGTAAAAAAACTCAGTAAAAGGGTGGAAGAGATTAATCTATTGGAACCCCAGGTGCAGGCTCTTTCCGATGAAGCTCTTCAAGGTAAAACCCAGGAATTCAAACAAAGGTTGGCTGATGGGGAAGAGCTTGATGATCTTTTGTCGGAAGCCTTTGCAGTTGTTAGAGAAGCTTCTTGGCGGGTTTTAAAAATGCGTCATTTTGATGTGCAATTAATAGGCGGTATGGTGCTTCATCAGGGGCGAATTGCGGAGATGAAAACCGGGGAGGGCAAAACCTTGGTAGCCACCTTGCCCGCTTATTTAAATGCCTTGACCGGCCGCGGTGTGCATATCATAACTGTTAATGATTATCTGGCCACCAGGGATAGTGAATGGATGGGGCAGGTTTATCAGTTTTTAGGCTTGGAAGTGGGCCTGATTGTTCATGGGCTGACCTTTGATGAAAGGAAAAAGGCCTACAATGCAGATATTGTCTATGGAACCAATAATGAGTTTGGTTTTGATTACTTAAGGGATAATATGGCTTGGGCACCGGAGCAAATGGTGCAAAGGGAATTGTTTTATGCCATTGTAGACGAGGTTGACAGTATTTTAATTGACGAGGCACGAACACCTTTAATTATTTCCGGTCAAGCAGACAAGCCTACACAGGTTTATTATGCCGTGGCAAAAATAATTCCCAGGCTAAAGGCTGAAGAGGATTATACGGTGGATGAAAAGGCCCACACGGCAGTTTTAACAGAAGAAGGGATTGCCCGGGTAGAAAAAATGCTTGGGGTGGAGAATCTTTATGATGATGTTAATACGGAGCTGAGCCACCATGTAAATAATGCTTTAAAGGCTTATACTCTGATGAAGCGTGATCGTAACTACGTGGTCAAAGACGGGGAAGTAATTATTGTAGACGAGTTTACCGGTCGTTTAATGTTTGGGCGGCGTTACAGTGAAGGGCTGCATCAGGCTATCGAAGCCAAGGAAGGGGTTAAAATCGAAAGGGAATCTCAAACACTGGCTACTATAACCTTTCAGAATTATTTTAGGATGTATGAAAAGCTTTCCGGAATGA
>CAZCQT010000192.1:0-4052 GCA_964500905.1 uncultured Moorellales bacterium | reverse complement strand
GATTATACGGTGCGCGATGGTCCAATGGAGCCTGGACGATTGAATTTAAACGCAAACGTACCACCGATTATCCCTATGCTATACAATTCGATGCCCTTACTAAAGAATACTTCATGTCTTCCGCTCGCGGGGGTTTTGGCCAAAATGGAATTAGGGTTAAGTTTGATCAATAAATTTTAATCCCATGAAATCCACGCCCGTCAAAGATCAGTAATGCAAGCAATTTTTAAAAAGGAAGAATGAAGAACGCCTATATAGTCATCTTCTTCTTCCTTTTTATTTCTATAAAATCAAAAATGAACAACAGAGACTTCAAGTTTAAGCTTATTTTTAGTGTGACATTGGTATTGCAATTAAAATAATAATACCTATACACTTTTTAGCCAATCTACTTATTTCTCGCCTCAAATTCATCGACAATCGGACGCATATAAGTCATTACTTTTTTCATAGTAGTTGCCTTATTCTTCGTTATCGCTTCTCTGACTATTTCTGTTTCAGGATAATCCATAGGCAAACCCAATGCAGTATAAAATTCCTCTTTATCAAGTTCGTAGGCTGCGATAATCTGGCCAAAAGAAAAGTTTCCTCTTGGAGCGGGTAGACCCTTTCCCCGAATATCTTCCCCGTCAACCTCACAACTGCTACTTGACACTGCTACCCCATTTTGCCCTAAAAAAGCGGCAATATTTTCATTTGTATTGACTATGAAAATTGAAGCTGCTAAAATAACCAAAATAAGAAAGCCATAATAAAATCTGAAGTAAGCACCTTTAGCTGTATCTGCTGCTAATGTTTTTCGTTTGCCTAAAGTTATCTTCCCATCGGAGAACTTTTTATTGAAACGATATAAACCCTTAGGAAGGTACTTCAAATAAAGTCCACCTTCAACCGGGCAGGCATCAATACATCTAAAGCAATGATTACAATCAATAGCATCAACTCTACCGCTTTTAACAATATGTAATTTCATCGGGCAAACCCTAGTGCACATAGTGCAATCGGTACACGCCACTTCATTTCTGACAATTCTTAAGGGACTCAATTTGCCGATTAAATTAATGACAGCCCCCATGACACAAAAATATTTACAAAACGGCCTATCTATAAAAAGAGATAAAATTATTGTCAAAGCCAAGATAATAAACCCGATCGAAATCATTGGAACTTGTATTTTTATTAGGGCCACAATTAAATCGTAATCCCGTATCACCAGATCTGCAGTAACCCAGGTACTAACCACAACAACTACCAAAGCAAAATATTTAAGTCTCCGCGCCCATAAATCTATTTTTGTTAAAATATTGTTATCTTTATTGATTAAAAAATGATATCTTTCGTTCACGGCTTTTAAAAAAGATATCTTGCCGATTTTTTTACTGATTGTTCTCAAAATTTCCTGGGCAGTTCCAATAGGACAAACCCAGCCGCAAAATCCCCCCCTAAAAGCTAAGGTCAGCATTACAATAGCAATAAAGATTGCTAAGTTCAAAGGCTCAATAGGAGCTAAAAGCGTTCCTTGGGTAAAATAAGAATAGAGTGTTTCCAACCCTCCAAAGGGACAATACGCCTCTATATTAGCATCGTAAAAAATTACATGGTGAATATAGGCATTGAGCATAAATAAAAAGACTAAACCCTGCACTAGGCAGCGATAATACCTACTTTGTTGATACCAGCCCTTTTTAACTTTTGCCAAAAGTCACACCTTCTCCTTTTTTGAATAAAATCACGTTTTCTATTCTCTTTCGTTACAAAATACACAATGTAGTACATGGATATGCTATAGCTATTTTAAATAATATTTCCTAAGTTTGGGTTTTCTACCACCCTCTGGAAATACCTTTTTTTATTATTACTTTTTATAAAAAAATATTTTTTCTCCGTGGCAAAAGGAACAATTGAATTCATCAGTTATAGGTACCGACCTGCAATCTAATTGAATAATATTCACCAAACAGCTAAAATTAAGGAAAAAATTTAAAACACTAGAAGGAAACGGCAACAATATGTAGAAGACAAGCGTAGTTGCTAATATCCCTGTCTCAATTGATAAAGTTAAGTTGTTATTAGCAATTGTGAAATAAAAAGTTAAGGAGGTGATATAAGGACTGATTCTTGCAAACCCGGAGAAATCAAAGGGTATTCTTCGCGATATATAGCATCCGAAAAACATAAAGCATATACAGCAGCCAAGTGTCAATTTAAAAAAACAAGCAACAATTATTGCAATTTGGTTTCTCTACAAAATGTTTTAGTGGAGTGGAGGATTGTGCTCACAATCTCAGGATCTACCAATAAGGAGGATTTAAGGGATGGGAAAAAGGTTTAATATTTTTTTAGTCTTAATGCTATTTTTAGTCGCGGGGCTAGTTGCGGCATGCGGAGGCAATGCCCCACCGGAGGCATCAACCGGTGGACCCCCTGATGCAGTATCCCCCCCAGCCATTGATGAAAAGAACCATATTGCCACTGTTCAGTTTAAAAAAGTGGATTCAATGCCGGTAATTGATGGCAACTCCGATGATCCCCAGTGGAGAGATGTATATGGAGTTGCAGGTGATGGAACAACGTGGAGGGGCATTTATACCGATGAGGAAATTGCCATATTGTACACAAGAGAGATGCCAACAATGAATATTGTAAGCCTTGATGATTGGTATTATGATGGGAACAGTTTTATTCAGTGGCGTGAACACCTAATCGCGAAAGGAGAAAAAGTCAAAAAGGATGATACCATACTAAATATGGCTTGGGAAGTTAATGAGTTTGGCCTTGATGGTGGATGTAATTATATGTGTCACGAAGACGATGCGGGTGCTGAACACCACGTTGTGCCACCCGGCGCTAGTGCTGATCTTTGGAACTTGTTAACTAGGCACGCTTACGGAGAAATACCCAACATCATTTATGTAACTGGCTTTCCCTTGGGCAACCTAGGAGTCAGCCAAAGCGGTTCAATTAGCTTTGATATTTCTGATAAAACTTACCCCTACAAAGTCAGCTCAGGTACCTTTAGCTTTATTGGTTATGTTGATGAAAGAGTCCAAACGAGTAGGGAAGATCCCAAATATGTGGGAACCGCCAATGATACGGAAACGGGTCAATACTGTCAACTTTGTCACACGGCTAAATTTGTAGAAAACCGACCTTTACAGGGTAAACACGGCAAAATGCCCTATCGTAATAATGCCGTTGACTACGAAAATATGTTTGCGACGGCACCGGAGTATATTAAACTCAACCCAGAAAACTGGGCAGATGCAAGGATCATCACCGATGACGATATTAAAGAAGGACGGGCTGCAAAAATTGCAGATTTATCTAGGGATCAAATTAAAAAAGCATGGTCGAGATATGAGGAGCTCAATTCGTTGATACCTGCTTTGATACTTCAGGAACCGAGTGGAAATATGGCACAAACTGTTTACGGTGCCCAGTGGTCTAATGGCACTTGGACACTAGAAATTAAAAGAAATCGTGTGACTAACAACCCAGATGATATTCAATTTGATGACCTTGATAGAGAATATTTCATGTCATCCGCTGGAAGCGGATTTGGCCGTCATGGATTAAGATTTGTATTTGAGAAACCGTAAAATAACAATTAAATTGCAAAACCACATTTAATATAACAAGCAAAGAAAAGAACCCGCAAAAATATTTGCAAGTCTTTTATTTGTAAGAACACATTGTTTGTAATGGACTGAATAACGGGGGTTTGCAACCACCCGTTATTCTTTTTTCGTTTTAAGATACAAACAAAACCGAGTAGGTGCAACCATCGGTTAGCGACCAGCCCGCTGTTAGGTGAGCATTACAAGGATCATGGTAATAGTTGCCTTAACTGTCATGACAACCCTAATAGGATGGCCCTAAAGGGTTTTTAAAATCATCTAAAAAGCCCCTGAGCCTGTAGCCGCTTAGGGGCTTTTTTTAGCAACAAATCAAAAAAGTTTGTTTGTCGGCAAGTATTAAATGACTGAAAGCGTTCCCCCCTGTTTATCTTCACAAAGCAGCTGTTTGAGATTTGCAATTGCATTTTTATTAAA
>CAZCQT010000191.1:0-4065 GCA_964500905.1 uncultured Moorellales bacterium | reverse complement strand
GCACCGTTTTCTCTAACACCGGCCACATACCCTTTTATATAGCCCGGTTCCAGATCACCGCTTTCAAAGGGCGGAGCAAATAGCTTAATTACTCCTAACTCTTTATCTACTAAGTTTTTCTCTAAA
The DNA here is from genome assembly GCA_964500905.1 of uncultured Moorellales bacterium. Taxonomy (GTDB): domain Bacteria; phylum Bacillota; class DULZ01; order DULZ01; family DULZ01; genus JBBAFB01. The sequence goes on along the minus strand of CAZCQT010000191.1, from coordinate 3,939 downwards.
GTTTTTAAGGCAGTTTCAATTCTATCCCGGTGCTTACCCTGAGCAATGGCCGCCCAGGATTGTGATAGGGAATCTATTGAGCATTCATTATTAATTTGGGAACCCAAGGGAGTTCCGTCATCAAAGTAAGCCCTGCGATACCAGGCTCCATCCCAGGCTTCTTTTTCCATAGCTTCCGATAACTGCTTCCGCACCCTCCTATAATGATCCGCCTTTTGATAGTCTGCCATCAACTCACACAGGGGGATAAATTTATCTAAAATATAAAGCAGGAACCAACCTAACCAGCAACTCTCTCCTTTACCCAGGTTACCCACTGTGCTCATGCCATCATTCCAATCACCGGAACCCATTAAGGGGAGGCCATGTTCTCCAAACTGAAGGGAAATATCAATGGCTCTTACACAATGATTATATAAGCTTCCCTTTTCCTCAGACACAATCGGGGTGAAATATTTTTCATCTATACCTTCCTCCAGGCCCTCACCTTCTAAAAAGGGAATTTCAACATTTAAGAGCTCGTAATCCTTAGTTGCTTCCAAATAATCTACCAAAACAAAGGGCAACCACAAACGATCATCGGTAAATCTGGTTCTGACTCCCCGATCACCTACTTTCGGATGCCACCAATGCTGAACATCACCCTCTTTAAATTGATGTGCCGCATGGAGCAATAGCTGTTCTCTAGTTAACTTCGGCCAAATTGGCAGCACATTTAGGCTGTCCGGCAGTTGGTCCCGATAGCCGTAGGCTCCTCCACATTGATAAAAAGCGGAACGGGCCCAGAGACGGCAGGCAATATTTTGGTACATTAGCCAATTATTCATCATTAAATCCATAGTGGTGTCGGGGGTTCTAATTTGAATTCTTGATAACAGTTCCCCCCAGTAATCAACTACCTCCGCTAATTTCATTTTTGCATTACCGGGTTGGCGGTAATAATTTATTTCAGATAGGATTTGTTCATATTCCTGCCCCTGCCCTAACAAAAAGACTAATTCTTTTTTTTCACCCGGTGCTAAGGTTATTTTTATTTGAATTGCTCCGCAAGGATCCAGCCCGGTACCTACGTGGTTAGATAGATTTTCCCTGGTTAATGCTTGGGGGTTGCTCAGATTTCCTTCTCTGCCAATAAACTCCCTTCGATCCCCGGTAAATGAAAGTATTTTTTCAGAGCTGGCAACGAAAACCTGCCTGTTGGGAAAATCCATTTGATATTGATTATTTAATGTTAAAACTTCGTTGTTTTCATCATAATTACTGATTAAATATGGTGCAGAAACCTCCCAGTGGACTCCTAATACGGGCTTAAGATAATAGAAAACACTTAAATCCTTCATCTCATCAGAATTGTTAATTAGATTCACCAAACTGATTTTTATTGTACCCTTTTGGGGAACAAATAAAATTTGCTCCTGTTCCAACTGGTAGCTATGTCGGTGAAAACGTGTATAGCCCAAACCGTGGTGGATAGTATAGGTTGCTTCTTCCCTAATAGGCAAGGGAGTTATAGTCCAAACGGAACCGTTTTGCTCATCTCGTAAATAAATTACCTCATTAATGGGATCGGTAACCGGGTCATTAGACCAGGGGGTTAGTTTGTTTTCACGGCTGTTTTCCGCCCACACAAAGCCGGAACCGCTTTCGGAAACCTGAAAACCGAATTCCTGATTAGCAACCACATTAATCCATGGTGCCGGGGTACGCACACCCTCCCTAAGCCGAATTACATATTCTTTGCCATCTTGAGCAAAACCGCCAAAGCCATTCCATAGCTGCAAATCCATAGATTCCTCATCACTTTGATAACAGGCAATTTCTCCCGAAAATTGTTTCTTGGGCGGAAGCTTGCCTTCATGATAACGCAGTTGGGCCCTGACAGGCTGTTTCCCCGATAAAACCACTTTGGCCACAGTGTAGAATAGTTTAACATCCTCTGCGGGCATGGAGCCTGCATTTCTGATATAAATACCTCCCGGGCTTTCAAGCAGGTGTTTTGAATAACTAACAGCCACGGTTTCCCTGAGCAAATCCTGCATTGGCTGCAGATAATGACTCTTGTCCTCATTTAAAATTACCAAATCAATGGCTAGGCCTTTAACCCTCCAATATTCATGGGCCCTTAACATTTCCTTTACCAACTCAATTTCAGCCTTTGTTTCGACGGTTAATAAAACAATTGGCAAATCTCCTGAAATCCCATAGGCCCACAGAGCAGGCTGTCCTTTGGAGTTCTCCTTGATTTTTTCGGAGTGATTAACTTTTAAAGGGCTATTAAACAATAAATGGGGCAGAACATCATCGAATATAGCAATTTGTTCTTCTGTTAAATCCAAGAAGTGCGCCTCTACCTGACTTCTTGTTTTAGCCATTTCAAAGGCATGCTGAATTGTCCCTTGGCTTCGATATTTCCTGGCAAGATTTAGGGAGGTTTCCCGATTCTCTCCGCAGCCTAAAAACCAGCTAACGCTTATACTTTGGTTAGAAGGGATTTTAACTCGTCTTCTTAAACTAAAAATGGGATCCAAAACAGTCCCGCTGATTCCCGATAAGTTTTTTTCCAGTCCTTCCGGATTAGTCATGCTTCGATTTCTACCCAGAAAGTTGCCCCGATTGGTTTCAAATTGAATTTGTCCCACTACCTCGCCTTCTACCGATAAACCATGAAATGCCCAGTGAGTCTTTTGCAGGCTTGATCTGGGACGCCTAGAGGCTAATAATATTTCCTCCTCGGGAAAAACCTCTGTTTTGATAAATAAGTTACTGAAAGCGGGGTGAGCCAAATCACCACTCTGATCACCCAATACTATTTCCCCATAACTGGTTACTTCAATTGTTATTTCAGTTGGTGAATTGTTGCTAATAATCATTTTTCTAATTTCCACATCATCTTCCGGGGCCACAACTACCTCCGTGCGGGTAGTTATTAAATCATCAGTACGTGTAAAAACGGCCTTTTCCAAGGAAAAGCTCACTCTATAATGATCAGGCTCTTCCCTTAAGGGCTCAAAGGTTGGTGACCAAACTCGGTTAGTTTCCAAGCATTTAACTAAAAAGAAAAAACCATAATTCCCTTCAATTAAATCCTTACGCCACCTAATCATTTGAATTCCTTCCCTTGTAGAATAGCCCCCTCCCCGATCCGTTATCAACAAAAAATAACTTCCGTTGGAAAGAATTTGGCAATTGGGCAGAAATTGTTCTGTCCGTTCAAAATGGCGAATTGGATTAACTATTTCTTTTTCGTTTTCCACCAAAGGCCCAATATGCTCCTGCTGCTCTTTGGTAATAATGGCTTTATGAGGTAACCTTTCCTCAAGTAATATTTCACCGCCCCTCACCAGGGGATTAGCGTGGAAACGTTGCTGCATAATATTTTGATGAAAATAATTATTTATTGCGGTCAGACTCATTCCCAGGTGATGAGCCATAAAGCTTTCTACCAGCTTTTTTTCTTCCCCCGCAGGCAATCTTTCCGGGGTGTAATCAATAGCTTCGTAAAGACCATATTCCCCCTCAAGCCCTTCGGTTAAAAGCCTATTAATGTTTTTCATGGCTTTTGCCGGCTCGAAGGGCAATGCCAAAAATGTTGAATAGGGTGAGATCACCATATCATTAACCAAACCTCTTTTGAGGCCCAAATCAGGAACTCCGAAGGCTTTGTATTGATAATTCAAATGCGAATCAAAACCATAGTAACCAGATTCGGAGGTTCCCCAGGGAACATTTCTCTTATTACCATAGTTCTCCTGAGCCAAAAGCACGGTTCGATATGTCCCCGCCAGCAAGGTATTGTTAAAGTGCCTCATCACCAAGGTGGGCATCAGGTACTCAAACATGGTTCCTGTCCAAGATACAAGTCCTCTTTCCTTATCTGTCAGTGCCAAGGATCTGCCCAATTTAAACCAATGGCTTTCGGGGGCTTCCCTTTTGCAAAAT
>CAZCQT010000190.1:0-4076 GCA_964500905.1 uncultured Moorellales bacterium | reverse complement strand
TAATTATAGAGGGTAAGGAAGTGATAGGTTGACACAACACACTGATCTTGTCCTGGTAGAAAAGGTTCTTAACGGCGATAAAATAGCCTTTGGCGAGCTAATTGAAAAATATCAAAAACAAATATACAGTCTTACCTATCGCTTAACTAATAATGCAGATGACGCTCAAGACTTGGCTCAAGAGGTTTTTATCAAGGTTTATCAGGTTTTAAGTAAGTATGACAAAGATCGGCCCTTCTTCCCCTGGTTGTATCGGGTGGCCACCAATGTGTGCTATACAGAATTAAGAAGAAAACCCAATGGTGAGGTTTCTCTGGAAAAGGTAATTGAGGTGGGATCTCTTATACCCATTAGTCCGGAGCAGCCGGAAGAGGAATATGTTCAAAATGAAACACAAGAGCTGGTGCAGCAGGCCTTGGCGGCCTTGCCCGAAAACTATCGCATTCCAATGGTACTGCGCTATTTGGAGGAGCTTTCCTATCAGGAAATTGCCGATGCCATGGAGCTGCCCTTAACCACGATTGAAACCCGACTTTATCGGGGAAGAATATTATTACAGAAAAAACTTAATCTTGTTTTTGAAAGGGGGTTAACAAATGAGATGTCAGGAAGCTAAAACAATGCTCTATGCCTACTTGGATCATAGTTTAAGGGATGAAGTAGAAAGAGAGCTTTTTATGCATTTATCACATTGCCCGGATTGCCGGCAAGAACTGAATTACGCCAGACAAACTCATACCCTCTTGGAGAAATATTGTACCATGGTGGACCCGCCTAAAAACTTTGGTGCTGATGTAATGAAGGCCATCAGGCAATTGGAGCAGCAAGAGGAAACCCAAAAGAAGGTTGTTCATGGGGAATTTGGCAAAAAGAGCAAAGACTTTGCTTGGAATTTTAAAAGGTTGGCACAGGTTGCCTCAGTGGCAGTTTTAGCAACGGCTCTTTGGTGGGCTTCCTTCTCCGGAAGCGGTCCCCAAATAGCGAAAATATTTGAACCCAGCGGACCCTTTGGCGGAAAAATTATTGCAGTGCCGGATCCCGGCGACGATTATCCCGGGGGTTCTAAGCCCCCTTATGTGGATCAGCAGGGCAAGACACCGGATGTCAAAAATCCCGGGGCTAACCCCTCTCCCGAAGGAAACTCGCCTGTTGGGGAGGACCCTTTAAAGGAGAACAATGAGGAAGAATTAAACAGCCTGCCGCCAACTACAGAGCAGAGCAGTGATGGTGATGTAATTGAACAAGGCGGCGAGGCAGACACAGAAACAGAAAATAACCAAGAGGTTTATGATCCGGTGCCTGTTCCCGTAATACAGGAACCCAGCGGCATCATAGTGGCGGCCGGAGCAAAGCAAAATGAGATTGCGGAAAGTGTCTTGTTGAAAAGAGTCAATCCCAAAGAATTGGATGATACCTATAGATTTGTTATGACAAAGACAGAAAAAGAAATAGGGAGAATCGGTTTGGACAGTAAAGCCGTTGGTTCGCCGATTGGAACTGAACTGGTTTACGGAAAAGAAGGTAAAATTTATCTTGCTTCCGATGAGGCTTCCGAGGCAAGTATTATCGGAGAGCCGGGTGGTAAGATATTAGGATTAGCCTGGACCTTGGATGGCAAGTCTATAGCGGCCAATGTTATGGGTAGTAGGGGCCAGCAGGGTTTGTGGGCAGGCGATGTTAATGGAGACTGGCAATTGCTAGTGGAGATAGGGGGAGGCAAGGAAATATTATGGTCCCCCGATGGGAAGAAGGTAGCCTACACCGATCAAAGGGGAATGGCTTATGTTTTAACCTTTAAAGACGGGGTTAAGGACAAATTATATCCCATTACACCGGAACTGGGTGATTTGGGGGTTAGCGAATTATCTTGGTCAGTCAATTCCGATGCCTTGTTAATGAAATGGGCTGCTTCCGGCGAGGATGTTGATACCTGGCTGGCAACCTTGCCTTAGCGAGTATCAGTCGTTGGATATTGATATCGGGTTTGTATGCAGTGTTTTAGAGTCGTAGATTTATTATTTTGCTTTATTTGATTCAAAATTAGTCATGTGTATCCACAACAAGGTGAATATATTGCAATGGCAGAGTTTTATCTCGCCTATAGGGTGGCGGAGCCCACCCCCTCGTGCCCGTACATGGCAGTGTCTCTTTCAAAAGGCCCAAAAGGGCCTTTTTTTTGATAAAAAGAAAAATGGTTATATTAAAAATCAAGCAAAGGTTGACTTGCCAATTTAGGGTGGTAAGATTAAAATAGTAAATTTTTTGTTTACTAGTCAGCTAAAGACTTTACGATTTCAGTCATTAATATCAAGGGAGCGATTTTGATTGAGTATAGTTAATACTTTGCAAAAAAACATTTGTCTGGCTTTGGAAAGGGCCGCTTTTACAGGCAAAGAAAAGGGTGAACTGGTTTTTGAGGAGTTGCCCGACTTCGTTTTGGAGGTGCCGAGAGAAAAAAGCCACGGTGATTTTGCTGCCAACCTTGCCATGCTGCTGACCAAAGCAGAAAAAAAGCCTCCAAGACAAATAGCAGAAACATTAGTTAAATATTTTCCCATGGAAAATACCTGGGTTGAAAAACTTGAAATTGCAGGCCCGGGGTTTATAAATTTCCGTCTTAACCCCCAGTGGCTCTATCAAGTTTTGCCGCAGGTGGAGTCCCAAGGGGAAAGCTATGGGTGCTCCCAAGTTGGTGAAGGACAAAAAGTGCAGGTTGAGTTTGTCAGTGCTAACCCTACCGGCTTACTGCATATGGGTAATGCCAGAGGTGCCGCATTAGGGGACACTATTGCCAACCTGCTGTCTGCCGCAGGCTTTGAGGTAGAAAGAGAATATTATATCAATGATGCAGGCAATCAAATTGAGAACTTTGGTAAATCCCTGGAGGCTCGCTATTTACAGGCCTTTGGCCAGGATGTCCCTTTTCCCGAGGAAGGCTACCATGGGGAAGATATTTTGGCCACTGTCAACAGAATTATTGAACAAGACGGCGACAAGTACCTGGGCATAGATAGCGGTCTTAGACGGGAATTTTTGATTAAGTTTGGGCTGGAAGAAAAGCTGTCCCATATCAAAGGTGTGCTGGAACGCTTCGGGGTTTGTTATGATCATTGGTTTAGCGAACAATCCCTTCACGACAATGGCTTGGTTGAAGCCGTTATCAAGGAGCTGGACGAAAACGGTTATGTTTATGAAGGGGATGGTGCTATATGGCTAAAGGGCACAGAATTGGGGCTGGAGAAGGATGAGGTTCTGGTTAAAAACAATGGTTTACCCACTTACTATGCGGCAGATATTGCCTATCATCGGGACAAACTTAAAAGAGGCTTTACTTGGATGATTAACCTTTGGGGGGCGGATCATTTTTCCCATGTAGCCAGGATGGATGCCGGGTTGAGGGCCCTAGGCTACGATCCTAAACGATTGACTGTCGTAGTGATGCAGCTTGTGCGTTTATTTTCCCAAGGGGAAGTAATCAGGATGTCGAAAAGGACGGGCCAATATATTACCCTGAGCGAATTAATGGATGAGGTAGGCACTGACGCTGCACGTTATTTTTTTGTGATGCGGAGTGCTGACAGTCACCTGGATTTTGATTTGGATTTGGCCAAGGAGGAATCCGGCGAAAACCCGGTTTATTATGTTCAATACGCTCATGCTCGCATTTCCAGTATCTTAAGGCAGGCTGCCGATGAGGGCATCGTTTTAAAACCAATCGCCCAATGCAATTCTATGCTGCTGCGAGATTTCTCCGAGCTGGAGCTTTTAAGAAAGTTGGCCGATTTTCCGGAAGTGGTCAGAGAGGCTGCTTTGGCACTGGAGCCTCATCGCCTAACACGTTTTGCCGGTGAGTTGGCCGGTTTGTTTCACACATTTTATACTAATTGTCGAGTATTGAATTCAGATCCGGAGCTGAGGAATGTTCGCTTGGCATTAGTTAAAGCTACCAAAACCACTTTGAAAAATGTACTTAAATTAATTGGTGTGAGTGCACCGGAAAAAATGTAAAATTGACAGCCTAGAGGGGAAAGGCTAAAATTAATAGAGCTAATTGCACAGGAGGAACAACATGGCAA
>CAZCQT010000189.1:0-4112 GCA_964500905.1 uncultured Moorellales bacterium | reverse complement strand
TTGTTCAGACTCCCATGGAGGTAGTTTTTGTTGTATTTAAGTACACAAGCTAGGCGGCAGTATGCAATAGCAACCGTCACCAGTGCATCATATAAGTAAAAAAGGGGGTAGTTGTCCGCCCCCTTTTCACCTTAGCAATTGTAGGAAAATTTTAAATTATTTATTCACCATATATCTGCCCGGCAAGCTATTTAATTACGTAATTCCGGATACGAAACCTCTAGTGATGAGAATCCACCTATGGGGTTGTTGTCATATCCTTTTAACTCTTTAATAAAATTTGGTTTATTTCCAAACATACGCAAATAACCCCATTCCCTACCTAAGATTACCTTTAGCTGTTCATCTAATTTATTGTCGTCAAAATGGGTGTTTATGTTTTCTTGATTCTTTGTCAAATAACCTGTCCATTTTATAGAGAAGGAATCCTGTGCCAAATCAATGTATACCAACAAATCCTCTACTGGAGTAGAATCGCTTTCCAACCAAGCCGAGCTATAAATTTTCCTGTCTCCGCTAATCGCTCTATTAATAACCCTTACAACAAATTGTTTGGCTTCGCCCTCTGGAAACCAAATATTGTATATAACAAAACTATCAATTTGCCCTTCAATACCAGAATTTAACCCTAAAAGAGGCCGCCAGTTATGGAACTCGTTACCAATCAACTGATGTGCATCATCTATTCCTTTTATCAAAGCAGTTTCCAGCTTTTGAATTAGATCCTCTGTTCTCTCGCTTATAAAATCGTCGCTTAAAATACTGATTGATTTATTTTCTTCCCTCCAGTTAACGATTCCGCCTAGTGCTTCTGAAACAAACCTAATCGGTACGAAGACTTTCCCATTGATTGTTTTTGCCGGAACATCAAGTTCAAGGGGTATGTCATTTTTAAATGCTGCTTTTTCTCCAACAATTAACTTTAAGATGTCATCTCCTTTAGAGACAGTTACTGCATTACTGGCACCGTTCCAATCCACGGCAGCACCCATAGAATCGAAGATGTTTCGCAGTGGCACCAACACCCGGCCGCCCTCTAATATTGGCGACGCATTAAAAATTAGTTTTTCACCGTTTAAGTCCACAGATATATCTTGAGCGGCTAGTGCATTTCCAAGTGGAAGGCTCATGAATAATATCAGTATCCAAAAGATCACCCTACGTATTCTCATCAATTGACTCCTTTTCGCAGTATATTTTCTTTCCCTGCTGGCAAAATGTTGCAAACGGGAAGACATCAAAAATACTATCCAGATTCATGTTATACTTTTTATATTTTAATGTAAAGCAATTCCCCGGTTGGACAGGACGAAAAACCGGCTAGATAGGCTTTCCTGTTTTACATATACCTCCAATGGGTTATGATTCGAAAAACAGATATGATTACCTGACCACAAAATAAAAAGGAAAATCCCGGCAAACATAGAAAAGAATCAGTAGGTATGAAAGGGGGATTTCGATGAAAAAGCAATTTTCATTTCTGTTAATATTTGTCTTATTGTCTTTTACCGGTTTAGCGATGGGTAAGCCGTGCCAAGCAAAAACTAATATTCAGATCAAAATGGATGGGGAAAGGCTGTCGATAAAAGATGCTCCGCCTATTTTGACAGGTGATCGGATCCTGGTACCAATGGAACCCATTTTTAAAAAGCTAAATGCCGACTTGAATTGGGATGAGGATTCCCAAACTATTACCGTTCAGTTGGGCAATAGTAACATCAAACTTACTATTGGCAAAAAGGAAGCCATAAAAAACGAGCAGAAAGTCCTATTGGAAACATCGCCTCAATTAATGAACGACACAATAATGGTGCCATTACGTTTTATAGTAGAGGCATTGGGAGGTCAGGTAAATTGGGTTGGGGAAACAAATACAATAGAGATAAGCAGTCCAGGAGTAGAGAAACTTCAATTGGATTGGACATGGCAATTTGAAAGTGATCTGGCCTTTAATTTTTTAGTGGCTGAAACCGATGAGATACTATTGGTCTTCGGTGATGATGGTTTGCTTAGTGGACACAATGAGAGCACCGCTTTGTATGGCATAGATAAAGCCACAGGGGAAAAAATATGGCAAGTGAATGGGGATAAAAGTTATCCCATGATGGTAGAGGATTTTGTTATTTCAGCGGATCAAAAACATATAACGGTGGTGATTAAGTCTGAGTCTAAACTAATTTGCTTAGAAACTGCCACGGGTGAGGTAGTATGGGACAAAAATATCGAAACAGGTGAGGGTTATTTAAAAGAATTGCGTGGAGCGGAAGATGTTATAGCTTATATAGTGGCTGCCCCAAGCAGACAAAGTTTTCTCTATGCCCTAGGTGAAAATACTGGAAAGATGCTATGGGAAAAACAATTTACATCAAAGGAGAATTTTTCGGGAGACCATTTACTGGCGGATAATTACCCTCATTCAACAATCATACTGGCTATTGATCAAAATATTATAGGCCTTGATCTACAAACGGGAGAAACTAAATGGAAAGTACCGGGGAAACCTCTAGACGGAACCTTTTATTCCCTGCCTTCAACTGCGTTCAAAGAAGATTTCAGATATTTTGGTCATCTAAAAGAGGAAGCAAAATGGATTGTCACGGAAGATAAATTAGTAAAAATGGATACGGCAAGGGGTGAAATATTAAAAAAATTAGATTTTAGCGATAAAGATTTTATCAGTATTTTAGATGATCGATATTTACTGATTAAGGAATATGATTTAGGTGAGTATGAAGTATTCGGTAAAAATTTAAAGGATGAAGATTTTACCACATCCTTATACGATCTAGAAAAAGAAAAAATTATCTGGGAAATGGAAGGAAGGGGATCCCTGGCTGTTATTGAGGAAGGTATTATCTACCTTTTAATAGGAGGCTACGGCGGATACCCGGCAGCATTTGAATTGGATACCGGTAATAAACTATGGCAATCCTCACATAAAATAGGTGCCTTCAAAAATTTAGTAGTTTGGGAAGGCTATCTTTTGGTACCTGGCAAAGAGAGCCTCTTTTTTCTAGATAAGGAAACAGGGGAGATTATTTACTGGTTAGCCGACACAGAAATAAGAGAAGCAGAAGCCCGGGGTCCATTAAATATTTATGGCCTAGTCACTAAAATTGGAGATAAATTGTATGTAGGTTCATCGGATGGAAGTTTCCAGGTTTATAGTGAGAACAAAGAATAGGTTTGTTGCCTCGCTTTTATTGTTCATTGGCAACCCAGATAATATACGAAATTAGGTAACACGAGGGGTCAGTCCCCTTGTGTTGTTAAACAGGCGTATGATAAATGCAGGTGATTAAAAATCCAAAGAAGCCTTAAAATAAAATTTACTTAAAATGAAACATCAAAAAAATACTTACCAGTATAGGTATTGTGGATGATTGAAAATGGGTAACTTGAATAAACGTAAGCCATTACGAAGTTAAGGACATAAATGATATGAAAAATTTTATGAGCTAAACCAATGAATAGGGGTGCTAGTATGAATTACCTGTTATTTTTCTTCAGCATATTAGTTGCTTTTCCTGTAGCATTCTTTATCGGTTACAAATTTAGAGCATTTATCCCCAAAGCCAAAAGATTCAATTTGGGGTTTATTATAAGCTTTACTATATTAACGGTACTACTGGGATTGGATTTGCTTTTTGCTATAAATATTTCACAAACAGGTATAGGAACTGCTATTGCTATAGGATTCCCCTTGGGATTAGCCGGACCATCATATTATGATTAATAAAGGGTTGATAAGCCATCACACGCTTTTAGAGGTATAACCTCATTTAGCCTTAAACCCACCGAACGGGGACCGGGGAATTTGGTTCACTTATACCTAGTTTTATTAGGGCGGCTTGGTTTGAGCATGTTAGTAGTGAGGGAATGAAGAAGATGCACTGGGGACGGTTGCCGGTGCATAAAGCTTTGTTCACATCTTCTTCTTTTTTATCCCCCTATGAAAATTATTTATATTTATAAAGGTGGCTGGTTGTTCAGACTCCCATAGAGGAAGTTTTTGTTGTGTTTAAGTACCAAAGCTAGGCGACAGTATGCAATAGCAACCGTCCCCAGTGCATCATATAATTCTATACATGAGAGTAATATCTTTGCTAGTT
>CAZCQT010000188.1:0-4113 GCA_964500905.1 uncultured Moorellales bacterium | reverse complement strand
CGCAAAACTAAGGATTTCGTCAGAGGGCTGTGTCAGTTGATTAACTAACTCTTCGTTTCCATCTTTCATGGAAACCCGATACAATGCCCCTTCGCTCACGTAATACAGGTAATCTCCCTCCTGCTGGAAGCCCATCGCTTCGTGCCCGCTCATTCGTACCGTTTTATTGGTATTTATATTCACTCTGTAGATTCCGTTCTTCTCTGTCGCTCCTTCACTCCTATTGAAGGCAAGAATATAGAGATTTTCTCCGTCGAGAACAACATCATTTGATCCGCTGCCGCCCATTCCGTCAGACTCCACTCTCCAGGACCAGCCATAGAGATAATCCCGATCCCCAACCGGAATATCTTCCTCACCAACTTTCCTAAAAAGGTTGCCTGAACCTGGCGTATGCCCCGTCCAGTAGGTAAACACCTCATCACCAAAGGCCTTGACCCTGTTATAGCCGTTTTGCAGCTCCGTGGTGCTGCCATCGTCGTTGAGCCTGAAAATATGATCCGCCCCCATTATTGCACCGCCTGTATGATAAAACAGGTGTGCCTCCCCGTTTTCAACGTAGAGTCTAACATAATATAATACGTCGTAGGTGGGAAGTTGATAAACCGTTTTTGTCTTTGTGGGATCGAGCAGCGGTGCCTGTATAATCTGTCCTCTTTTCCCCTGATAGTAGATATATTTTTTTGTCACAGTTATGCTACTTATCTTCCCGTCGTCATCCTTCAATACATCGCTCCCGCCGAAGCTCGTTTGTTCAAGCTTGGGGTTGTCCGATTTGATGATGAGCCCTTCCCTAGGACTGAAACTGTAATCCCAACCAAATTCATTAACTCCGAACTCCCAGGTCATGGGAAAATAAGTAATGTCTCGAAAGGACAGGATTGGATATTGTTGCTTACTGTTGTCCACAACCTTGCCGTTGACTTTAATCGGAAAGGTCGCTACTGTCGCCTTGTAGCTTCCCCTATTTGTCGTCAACGAAGGATACGCCAGGTAGGCAGCGGTGATGCCTGTCTTCTCAATGACAAGTCCCTCCCCATTGCCCTTCCACTGTGTTTCCAGCCCCAAGACGCGGCAATCATTGTAGGTCATGGGGAAATATGTGATATCGTTATACACGATAAAGGGATATTTGCTCTCACCAAGATCAATCTTGACCCCATTGACCACGATGGGATACGTCGGCACTGAGATGGTGACGGTCTTTGCCGTCCCCGCTCCATAGACCGGCACCTGCAGACCTGCCGCAAGCAATGTGATTATAAAGAGTGCCAATAATTTTTTCTTCTTTCCTTTCATAACTTCACCCCTTATTTTACCTTTTCCTTTGGTAGAGATTTTACCCACTACCATAATACCCTTCTTCGCTTTGAGGATGCACTGGGGACGGTTGCTGTTGCATTAAATCTTCTTGGCCATCCCGTGAACAATTCCCCTGCTGACGTTTACCAGTTCTGAGATTCTACGATGTGATAATCTACTTTCTTTGAGTAGCTCGATAATAAGCTTTTCAAGGTTTGCTTTGCCGGAATATAATTCACTTTCCCCTGTCAGTAAATTCTCACGCTGGTATTTACTAATAATGTTTTTAGCTTTTTCTTCCCTTTCCTTTTCCAAATCTTCTTCAGTTTCCAAGAATTCTTCGGTTTCTTCCTCCATGTGAAAAGATATGAATTCATCCGTCGAAAAGGCAAACACTTCTAATATCTTCTGTCTCTCGCCTTCATTCAAGAGGCTTTTGGCCTCGTCCAAGTATCCATTATAGCTGCTCCAGTCGTATTCTGACGGTTTTGCAACTATTCCGGCTTTTACCGGATTATTATGTATATATCTAATGGCTTGAATTAAATATTTTTCTGTATCAATTATTTCACTTTTGTACCTTCCCTGGAAGACATGCCCCACTCTTTCATATTTAAAATTATATCTACTGGCAAATTTATTATTGACCCACCTAATTGCTTCGATCATTTCTGGTAAGTCAGAATTTATTAAAAGGTGAACATGATTATCCATTAAACAATACGCTACAACCGATATTTTTTTACCCTCTATTTGGGTCTGCAATAATTCCTCATAATACCTTTTCTCCTCCTTTTTTATGAATATTGTTTCCCTATTATTTCCCCTCGACATAATATGGTAGTAATCTGTTGGACTTCCTTGCCTTGCAACCCGCACCATAAAATCACCTCAACAAAATTTTACCAAAGTAAATATTATTATGCAACAGCAACCGTCCCCAGTGCATCAACAGTGCATCAAAAAACCCTACACGCTTTTATTGGTGTAGGGTTTTTTGTTTTGGTGGAGATAAGGAGGATCGAACTCCTGACCTCTTGACTGCCAGTCAAGCGCTCTCCCAGCTGAGCTATACCCCCATGTAAATGGCTGTTGGATTAAACAATTTAATTTGTGAAACCTGATAAGCACTGTTTATTATAGCATAGACAATCAAGAATGCAAGGTTTTTTTATAGTTTGAAGGAATTTCGCTGGTGGTGTTTAATATCTATAAGATACAATTAAGATAGGAGGTAAAGGAGCAATGAACGAGCAACGGTTTATTCCCGTATCATTAGCCAATGAGATAGTCACCATGCTTAATTCCGCAACAAATGCCCGGGTTAATGTTATGGGTCGGGATGGAATTATAATTGCAAGTACAAATACAGAGCGAATAAACGATGTTCATGCGGTGGCCGCAGAAATCATGGCAGGCAAAAGGGACTCTGCCGTAGTCACCCAGGAAATGGCCGATAAAAATCCCCTTTTAAGGCCCGGTTGGAATTTTGCTGTTATGGTTAACAATAGAAGAGTTGGAGTTGTTTCTGTTGGCGGTGATCCGGATCAAGTTAAGCCTTATGCCTTAATAGGGTCAAAATATGCTGAAGTCAACTTTGCCAAGGTGTTACAGGATGAAATAGCCACCCAAGTTACCAACGATGTGGCTGCAAAAATACAGGAAGCATCCTCTGCTATCGAGGCTTTGGCTGCCGCTTCGGAAGAAATAGCAGCAACCGCCAAAACTATGGAAGAAGTGGCCCTGTCAGCCGAAGACAAATTAAGCAAAATAGAGGAAGTACTTAGCTTCATTAATGAGCTGGCCAGTCAGACTAATATACTTGGACTTAATGCCGCTATCGAGGCAGCTAGAGCCGGAACCTCAGGTAGGGCCTTTTCTGTTGTGGCGGAGGAAATACGGAAGCTTGCCCTAAATAGCGGTCGCTCTACCAAAGATATAACAAATATTCTGAATGAAATCACACAGGTAATCACTGAAATAAGTACAGGGTTGCAGCAAAACACTGCCATAACAGAATCCCAGGCAACTGATCTTCAATCTGTTACCGAAAGTATTAATGAAATTAATACTCTTGTCTTGCGTTTATTAACATAATTTTAAAGGGCTCCCAATGCTAAGTTGGGAACCCTTTATTAATATTTTGCAACATAAGGATCTTATCTCTTTTCTGTTTTTTGCTAAAAAGGCTCTACGCTTACTAAAATTAATGGCTCAGATCTCCAACCCTGGTAAAAGGGTAGAAACGAAGAATCGCTTTTCCCTTGATATTCCCCACAGGCACAAAACCCCAGCTTCGGCTATCGCTTGAATTATTACGATTATCTCCTAAAACAAAAACCTGCATTTCAGGAACAGTTATCGGGCCATATTCCCCTGTTGCTGCCTCTTTTATATAACCTTCTTCGGATAAATCACCATTCACAAAAAGATAGCCGTCGTGAATCCAAATTTCATCCCCGGGTAAACCGACTACCCTTTTGATATAATCATCATGAGTTAAGGCTTCCATAGGGGGCGAAAAAATAATCACATCCTGCCGCTTCAACCCATCCTTTTTATAAAATAGTTTATCTACAAAAACTCGATCATTCACTTCTAAAGTAGGCAACATAGACTCTGAATTAATATACCTGGCTTCCGCAACAAAGGTTCTGATTGTCAGTGCAAGTAATGCTGCAATAGCTAAAGGTAAAATCCAATCTTTAAAAATCCTTTTGGATTTCAATTAAAAACCCTCCTTGAACAACATGGCCGTTTCTTCATTTTATTCTAATACTATTTTCCCCATTAATCAAATATCCAAACACA
>CAZCQT010000187.1:0-4125 GCA_964500905.1 uncultured Moorellales bacterium | reverse complement strand
TGCAGCAGCTACTTGAACTGGAAGAATCATTAAAACTGGAATTAGAGAAATTCACTTTAAATACCTTAAAATTTGCCGCAAAAGAAATGAAGGAGGTTTTCGCAACTCTCCCTGTACCTAAGCTCAGTCATTCCCTAAAAGGGAGACATGTACTGGTTGTGGTTCGCGGAAGAGATTATGAAGAGGATTTATATGCGATTAGATCATATATTAAGGAAATGAAACCGGCATTAGTAGGGGTAGATGGTGGGGCAGATGCCTTGGTTGAGTTTGGTTTAAAACCAGATATTATCGTTGGAGATATGGATAGCGTATCAGATCATACACTAAAAAGCGGTGCACAAATAATAATTCATGGTTACTTAAATGGTACTGCACCTGGTGAACAAAGAATTAAGGAGCTTGGATTGCCCTATGATATTTTACCTGCTGTCGGTACCAGCGAGGACTTAGCACTTTCATTGGTTTATCAAGAAGGAGCCGACTTAATTGTTGCTTTAGGGACCCATTCTAATTTAATAGATTTTCTTGATAAGGGCAGGGATGGGATGGCGAGTACTTTTTTAGTCAGACTAAAGATTGGCCCAATTTTAGTTGATGCTAAAGGTATCAACAAACTATATCAAGGCAAAATAAAAAAAAGTAATTTTGCCCAATTGATTATTGCCGCATCCCTGCCATTAATTATTATTTCTATTGCAAACGAAGTATTTTTTCAAACTATTAGGCTGTTTTGGATTCGGCTTATTCTATTGTTTGGTATTTAGGAGTGATTTTGGTGGTTACCCAGGTATCAATTATTATTCCGGCTTTTAATGAAGCCTGTTATATTACAAATACTATTAAAGCTGTTAAATTCTATCCTGAAGTAAAGGAAGTAATTGTTATTGATGATGGTTCTTTGGACGATACAAAAGAGAACGCTATTGCAGCTGGGGCCATTGTTCATAGCAACCCTTATAATTTAGGGAAAGGAGCTTCATTAAATATAGGATGCTCTATGGCAAACGGTGAAGTAATCATGTTTTTAGACGGTGATCTGGGTTTTGCCGCCTGGGAGGCAAGAAAACTATGGGAAGTTATTTTACGAAATGAGGCTGATTGTGCCATTGCAAAGTTTCCGAAATCAAATGGTGCTGGGGGTTTTGGCTTGACCAAGGCTCTCGCTAAATGGGGTGTTAGTTATTTTGGAGGGCAAAATTTAGCAACAGTCTTATCAGGGCAAAGAGCATTTAACAGGGTAGCCCTAAAAGCCATCCTCCCTTTGGACAATGGATTTGGGGCTGAAGTGAAGGCCAGCATAGATTTATTAAAAAAAGGCCTGAGAATTAAAGAAATTGATGTTCTTATGACACATCGGGAATCAGGCAGAGATATGGCAGGATTCTTACATAGAGGAAAGCAATTTAGGCATATTCTAAAGTTATTAGCCTCCGAAGCATTAAGATGAAAGAATTTATACTTCTGGCGGCTTCCCTATTTATGGCGAGTGCTGTTCTACCAATGGGAATCAAAGGACTAAAAAAGCTAGGTTTAAATAAAAAAAATTACCAAGGCAAATCCCTACCAGCTTTTGGGGGCTTGATACCTATTATAATTTTCTTGATGATCTTTTCATTAATGAACTTTTTATCAGAAGCCAAATCTTTTTTCTTAGTATTTATTTTTTTTTCTTTAACCATTTTAGGATTGATAGATGATTTTTTTGGGAAAGGAAGAGAAAAAGGTTTTAAGGGACATTTTAAAGCCGTATTAAAGGGTAAAATCACAACAGGTATGCTCAAAGCAGTTGGTATCTCTGTTCTTGCCTTAATTAGTGCCTGGTATTTCAGTAAAAAAGAATTATTTTTTTTAAATCTATTTTTAAATGCAGGCTTGATTGCTTTAGCTTCAAATTTCATCAACCTTCTAGATCTAAGGCCAGGGAGAGCAGTAAAGACGTTTTTAGCATTTGGTTTTATAATCAATTTAGCATTTAGACAAGGGGAAGTTCTGTGGTTTTATATATTAAGCGGTACATTTATAGCATATTTGCCGTGGGATCTGAAAGAAAAAGCTATGTTGGGTGACACGGGGGCAAATGTATTGGGATTTGCTCTTGGTCTGCTTATGACAAATTTTCTTGGGCTGCCTTTAAAAATAATTGTTATTTTTGTTTTGTTTATATTACACTTATATGCAGAATCTATTTCTTTTTCTAAGGCTATAGAAGAAAATCGTTATTTAAGATACCTTGATTTGCTGGGCAGACTGAGGTAAGGAGTGAAGTTTTGTTCAATTACAAAAACGGTAAAATAATTGAAATTAAAAGAGTAACCAATGGAATGTTTGAGGTAATAGCTGAATCTTGTGGTAAAATACGAAATGTGATTGGTTTAAGGGAGTTAAACCCATTTCCTCATTTAGGAGATGAAATTATACTTAATACTACCGCACAAGATTTAAGCCTGGGAAGCGGTGGCTTTGATTTTATCCTATTTAATAAAAACAAAAGAAAATTATTAAATACTTCAGAGCAAGGACATATCATGAAGCTTCGTTATACACCAATGCAATTTTCAGTTCTGAGCTGCGAAGAAGAAAATAGTCCTTACAGAGAAGCAATTGAACAACAAATATCTTTAGAAGGTATTCCCGTGGTAATTGGACTTTTACATAGCCATTTGGTACCTGCTGTACTTGCTTTAAATTTTTATAGCCGCAATAGTTTAAAATTGGTATATTTAATGACTGATGGAGGTGCCCTGCCAATAGCTATTAGCAAACAGGTTGAGGAATTAGAAAATAGAAATTTAATTGCCGGAACCATCACAGTCGGGCATTCCTTTGGAGGTTATTTGGAATGCGTAAATATTTACTCTGGGTTATTGGCTAGCAAGGCGATTCTGAAAGCTGACGTTATAATTGTAACAATGGGTCCGGGTATAACAGGAACAAATAGCAAATATGGGTTTTCAGGCATAGAACAAGGTCAAATAGCAAATGCGGTTTATTCACTGGAAGGAGAACCTATTATTATTCCCAGAATAAGTTTTGCTGACCCCAGAACAAGACATCAAGGTCTAAGTCATCATACTTTAACGGTGCTAAGTAAGGTTGCTTTATGCGGAACAAAGGTAGGTTTACCTTGGTTAGAAAAAAACAAGGAAGTGGTAATAAAAAAACAAATTCGAAATAATAATTTGGATCAAAAGCATACATTTCTTAAAAAGGATGCTGCACCACTGGAAAAAGAGCTATCAAAGCTAAGCCTGAATGTATCTACCATGGGCCGGAGCTTTCAAGAAGATAAGGAATTTTTTGAAGCAGCCTGGTCATCAGCTGCCATAGCTTATGAATTGTATGCAAAAAATTAATGGAGGTAATATCGAATTAATTCTGATACCGTCCAGTTTGCCGGATACTTACTTACCCATTTTTTAAATTCATGGAAAGCACCGAAAAAATGCAATGATTTATTTGTACAGTAAGTTTTAATAATAAACACCTCTGCCTTTCTGTTTTTTTATTTAAAAAATAATTGCTAAATAATTTCTATGCGATGTCATATGAAATATGCAGGGAGGGTTAAATCTTGAGCAATCAATTTGTAATAAATTGCACCGCTGATGCATCAGGTGCGTGGCTGGCAGGAAAAAAGGGACATGTGGTTGTTATAGTTGACATTGTGGATATGTCAACAACACTGGAAGCCGCCTTGGAAGCAGGTGCTTTGGCTGTATTTGGTGCTAGCCCAGATCATGTAAAGGTACCTCATTTAGTAAATCCTTTTCAAATTGGTCAACTAGTTGGGCGGAAAGCAAAAAAATTAAACGTCGCAATTGTAATTATTGGTGAGCCAAGATGGGGAAATAATGCAAAAAGAATTAGCCAATGCCAAAATTTGATATCCGGCTTGCGAAGTGTAGGTGTTTGTGATTGGGAATT
This sequence comes from uncultured Moorellales bacterium, assembly GCA_964500905.1. GTDB lineage: Bacteria > Bacillota > DULZ01 > DULZ01 > DULZ01 > JBBAFB01. The sequence goes on along the minus strand of CAZCQT010000187.1, from coordinate 198 downwards.
AATTCCCAATCTTGGTTCAGAAGTAGGAAAAATAATAAGTTTTCAAAAAAAGATTGCGATTGCCGTTACTCATTCTGGTGGGGTGGCATTTGACGCTGCTTTTTTAGCCGGTGGTAAAGTCATAACGGCAACAATAGCACGTACAAAACTATTAAAAGGCAACCAGCCCGCAGAGGTGGGGGTAGATAGAGCACTATT
>CAZCQT010000186.1:0-4208 GCA_964500905.1 uncultured Moorellales bacterium | reverse complement strand
GGGTTAATTATCCTTTGGGCGAAATGATTAGATCAGAAACAGAAATTGTAGTTACCAGAGTGAAAACAGAAATTGTGCGTCAGGATGAGGAAATACCCTTTAGAGTGGTAAGGCAGCAGGAGGATTCTTTGGAAAGAGGTTTTTCCAAGGTGGTACAAAAAGGCGAGAAGGGTATTCAGGAGAATACTTTTTTAGTCACTTATGAGAATGAACAGGAAACAGGAAAAGAGTTAGTCAGCAAAAGAATTATTAAATACCCTGTAGCGGAGGAAGTTAAGGTTGGAGCCCTACAGGTAGTTTCCAGAGGGGGGACCGATTACCACTTCCGTGAAGCGAAGAAGGTGGAGGCAACAGCCTACACTCATACAGGTAATCGTACAAAAACAGGAACTTGGCCCCAAGTAGGTACTATTGCGGTAGATCCCAAGGTTATTCCCTTGGGCAGCAAGCTGTATGTAGAGGGCTATGGCATAGGAAAAGCAGAAGATATAGGTGGTGCTATTAAGGGAAACCGGATTGATGTTTTTCTGGACACGGAAGAGGAATGCATCACCTGGGGCCGAAAAAATCTCAAAGTATATATTTTAGAGTAAAAAAGACCGGTTACCCGGTCTTTTTTTTTGCAAAAGGCAAAAACAAAAATTCCATAAGCAGGCTTAAAGGTACAGTGTAAATAGTATATAAACCCGTCGGCTGACAAGCTACCCGCTTATGTTGTAGCTTGCGGTTATTTGGGGTATAATTTTAGGGAAAAGCAGGGTAGGGCATAATAGAGGAGGAAATCATGAATAACAGTCTCGCCGATGAAACTAAAAAAACACTGAAAAAACATGGCCTGCACCCTAAAAAAAGGCTGGGGCAAAATTTTTTGATTGACGAAAAGATTATGGATGGAATTATTGAGGCTGCGGAGCTAGGGCCGGACGATTTGGCGGTAGAAATAGGTCCCGGCTTAGGAGGCCTAACTTTACGTCTGGCTCAAAGGGTAGGTAGCTTGTTAGCTATTGAAATTGATGAGCAGTTAGTTGCTGTTTTACGGCAGACCCTAATTCATTATCCTAATGTAAAACTGATTCGGGACGACATTTTAAAACTGGATTTGGATCAGGCAGTGAGGGAGGCTTTTCCTGATGCAAAGTTTCCATATAAAATAGTTGCTAATTTGCCTTATTATATTACCACTCCAATTATTATGAATTTACTTGAGCGAAGAAAACAGATCAGATCTATGGTGTTAATGGTGCAAAAAGAAGTGGGTGAAAGGATGAAAGCCCTTCCGGGCACCAAAGATTATGGATCCCTATCAGTAGCAGTCCAATATTATGCTGATACAGAGCTGGTCCTACGAGTTCCACCACGCTCTTTTCGGCCGGTACCGGAGGTTGATTCAGTGGTAATCAAGCTTAATTTACGGACTACTCCCAAGGTGAAACCTACAGACGAGCAACTGTTTTTTCAAGTGGTCAGGGGGGCCTTTGCCCAAAGAAGGAAAACCCTTGTTAATTCATTAAGCAATACCTTTACCGAAATCCAAAAAGACCAGCTGATAAGCATTCTAAGGTATCTGGGTATAGATCTTAATATCAGAGGAGAACAGCTTTCCCTGGAACAATTTTGTGCCATTGCGGATGCAATTGCAACAAACAGAAGGTGAGAAGATGGATAAATTTATCAACCCCAGTAAAGGTGCTATGAGCTTTGAAGAAATGTATGATGATATTTTTTTCTTTATTGGTAACCAACCATTAGGGATTTATAAGTTGATTATAGGTACGGATTCACAGGTGAAAGATGAAACTTGCTTTGTGACGGCAGTGGTGATTCACCATGTTGGCAAGGGTGCACGTTATTATTATAGTAAACAGTTTCAAAGGAGAATCGATAGTCTGAGACAAAGAATATTTTATGAAACCTCCTTTAGTCTGGAGATAGCCGGGAGGTTTGCCAAAATGCTTTCTCAAAATGGCCATGATGATCTGGATATGGAAATACATCTTGATATCGGGCCCAATGGGGATACGAAGGATTTAATCAGGGAGATTGTGGGAATGGTTGTGGGCAATGGTTTTGAAGCAGTGATTAAACCGGATGCTTCCGGTGCATCAAAGGTGGCAGACAAGTATACTAAATAGGCCTGGGCGGGTATAATTCCCCTTTTTTTAGGAAATGATCATTATAGATCAAGTCTGAGGGGGGAGCCAATTGCGAGAGCGGACAGTAGATGGTATTAATCAAAGATTGGAAATGCATCATTTATTCTTGCAAGTTGCAGGTAAAATTAGAAAGGATCGTGGGGTTGATGCCGATGGATCCTCGCTGTACTTGGAAGGAAAAGACCTCACTCCTACCTGCACAAAGAGACGATTGTTAAACTAAATCTAAAAAAGGCCCATTGGGCCCTTTTTAGATTCCAAAAACATGATTGCCTATTCGAGTAATAATAGTACGTGACCAAATCCAACTGCTGGTGGCTTTGACAGGGTTCCAGTAATAAAGAGCACCACCGGAGGGATCTCTGCCTGACAAGGCATCTTCCACCGCCCTTTTAGCGGTTGCACTGGGTTCAAGATAGAATTGTCCATCATGAACTGCGGTGAAAGCCCAAGGTTGAAAAATCACTCCCGAAATAGTATTGGGAAACTCAGCACTTTTGACTCTGTTGAGTATTACTGCTGCCACAGCTACTTGTCCTTCATAGCTTTCTCCCCTTGCTTCCCCATAAACCGCTTGTGCTAAATAACGCTTGTCCTGCTCTGAAACAGCAGCATAATAACTGCGGCTGCCGGCTGATCTGGAAGCAGTGTTGGCTACGGGCACCACAAGAACCTGACCGGGATAAATAATGGTACTCTTTAAGCCATTGTAATTGATTATGTCCTGTTGTTTTACTCCAAAGTATTGACTGATGCGAAAGATACTATCCCCTTTTTGTACAGTATACCGGGTCGTAGAGGCCTCTGCTTTCATCGGAAAAAGAAAGAGTGTACAGAGAACGCCCAGTAGCAAAAGTTTTCTTAATTTAAACAGGAATATACCTCCTTTCCGTTTTGGTCATGGAGCAGTTCTTAGCATATAGTATAAAGTATCATGGCAAAGATTGCATTGGTAGAAGAATGGGAAGACAGGAAAAGTGTGGTCAAAGGGCCAAAAAGGCTTCAAGCAGATCAAAGCGTCTTTCGGGGTGATAACCCAGAACCCTGTCCCCCTGATAAAAACGATTGCGGGGTTTACCCTTAATCAAGCTCAGTGCTTCTAAATGATCGCCAATAATTGTTTGGAAGATCATTTCTTCATGTCTTGTGCCCCTAAAATGGGATTCAAGTTGATGGCTGGGAATGCGGGCGGTTACTCCGATTTGTAGATGGGATTGTTTTGCTAATGCTAAGGTCACAGGCGGAATAGCCAGCTCCCTGAGAGGGATTGTTTCCAGAAATTTTTTTGAAACGCCTTGGGGACCGTGAGAAGGGGAGGCCAGGCCCAGCTTTTGGAAAAGACCTAATTCGCGATTTACCCTTGCTCTGAAATGGCAAACAATGGCGGCATGATAATAACGATAAGGTATAAAGGGGTAGCAATTGGTTAAAGCCAAATCCAGCCCCTTTTCAATACCCGTCATCAGCTGAAGCAGCTGATTTTTAGGTGCTCCTGTCATATCACCATCAATAAATAATACTCCCTGAGCATGATAATCAAGGGCAATTTTAGCTCCAATCGCCCGGGGAAGATCCACTCCTAATTTACTGCTAAAGCTATGCAGATCTAAACGGGAATCCCCAAATTGATTAATTTCCTCAATAGTATTATCCTGGCAGCCATTGGCAATGACAATTATCTTATTCAAGGGAAGATCGGCTAACTGCTTTAACACCTTACCGATTCTTCCCTCCTCATTCCAAGCCGGAACCACAGCGGACCACATAAAAATACTTCCTTTATGATGAGTTATAAAAGTTGTTCTTTATATAATATGAGTTGCCAATCGGAAGGCTACCAGATTTAGAATTCAAATAAATAAAAACAGGTAATTGATTTTCCTTTCTCTTTTTATTTTCCAACCAAGGTTAACTCACCTAAAATACTCAAGGTCATATTATAGATTAACGGGTAGTTAAGGGGGGAGTGCTTTTTGTTGCTTAAACCAGGTGATATAGTGGTAAGAAAATCTTATGGCGGAGATATTTTTTTTAAAATCAAAGAAATTCTCACCT
>CAZCQT010000185.1:0-4235 GCA_964500905.1 uncultured Moorellales bacterium | reverse complement strand
CTAACGACAAAGTTACCTATTCACAAGCAATAACCATTTTGTTGCGTCTGTTGGGTTATAATGATAATCTACCAGGTGCATGGCCCTCAAATTATCTGGCTAAAGCTATTTCCTTAGATATTACTAAGGGTGTTGATTTTGGTGCCTACGAAAATGCTGTTCGCGGACCTGTATTTATGCTAACAGAAAAAGCTTTAGATGCTTACATGGTTGAATGGTTAAAAAGCGATGAGGTTTTTGTAGACAAATTTGTTGAAGGAAATAGAGTTAAATTAGTTTCCAATAGCTTTAAGGGAGCAGTTAAAGAAGGCTTAGTAGTAGACATCAAGTGGGATGGGAAGAGAAGTGCTAGTCTAAAGATTAACGAAACAACTAAAAACGGCGGTTTTGTACAAAGAGGTTTTGTTACCGTAGCTTCTAATGCTATTGTTGCTGGCGCAGATGATCTCGTTGGGCTGCTCGGTAGCAGAGTTGACTATGTTATTAATGATGATGGGGAACTAACCTACCTGGGAGCAAAGAAGACTGATAATTGGGTTAGCCCTCCAAGAGCAGCCTCTATAAACAACGATGGGACAGTTACCTTGGGGCCTCCCGGGGTTGCTATGATGACCTACGACTGGGCAGATGAGGTAATGCTTGATGTTATTGCAAACGGTGAAGGAAGCTACAACAAGTATATTACCTATTTCCCTGAGGAAGAGGCAGTTAGTTCTCTCCTGGTGGCTACGAGCCCGGGTAATTTTATGAAGAAACCAATTCCGCCCGGCTATGCCGATGAAATAGTAGGGGTATTTAATAGCAAAGGTAAGGTTGAGCATGTTTTCGTATACTCCTATACAAATGGTGATGTTATTGAGGAAATTGACGGAAACAGTATCTTTGGTGAAGTAAGGCATAGCTTTAAGAAAGGAAGTTCTGATCAGGTCATAGTAGTTAAAAACGGTAAGGTAGTACCTTATAGCGATTTAAAAGAAGGCGACTTGTTCTATATTTATGAAAACCGTGGTGCAGCCGCACTAATTATTGCAAGCGATGAGATTAAATCAGGAACCTTGACTGAGTACGCCTTGGAGCCTAATACGTCAAGGGGCGTATCCAACAGTAGTGTTTTTATTGATGATGTCAAATACACTATGAATAACGGTAATATGTTCTCTGTCGACAACGGTAAAAACTGGAGCTACTTCGGTGGTGTACTAGTAAATTCTACCGACGCAGCTATTCATTCCGACTTTGTAGGAAAAGATGTTCAGTATATGCTATCACCAGGTGGGAAAATAGCCGTTTTAATTTCAGGTGAACGCTCAGCAAGTGACCTATTTGGTATTGCATTAAGCATATATGATAATAGCAATAGCGGAGATTATGGATACAAAGGCGAAAGAATTACTATCTTCACAGCGGATGGTAAAAAAGTTGATTACCCGGTGGATAAGGATTTCACTGATGTTGCCGGCATAAACACCATTACTCTAAATCAACTTGTAAAATACAATCTAAACTCCGATGGAGAAATTGAAAACATTGCAAACGTTGCAAATGCTAACAGCATTGCCCAGGGCCAATATAGAAGTAATGCTGTTGAAATCGGTAGTGGCAACTGGTACACTGTTACTGATAGTACCGTAATTATTGCCGATAAAAATGCAACTGAATACGTTGTAGGTTCCTGGGAGACCCTTAAAAAGGCAATCGATGCTGGTATTGTAAGCGTTGCTGGTGTGGAAATAGGCAGAAACAATAGGTTGTCAGCCGTATATGTTAACCAAGTACTGTCCTCTGGACAACAGATCGGTGTAATTGCTGGCAAGGGAACAGATGCCAAGGGTAATTTCTATGATGTTCTGGTCGGCGGCGAAAAGGTACGTTACAATACTAGTGTTTCATCAGCAGCTAAAAATGATATCGTTTCCTTTACCTTGTCCGGCGGAAAGATTAATAGTATAACTTCATATGTATATACTGATGTGGTAGCGGGTAATTACCCACTAGTTCAGGGTAAAGTGGTGGCTTCAGGTAATGATTTTGTAACTGTAAACAATCAGCTTGGCGGTACGCCTACCTTTGGTATTGACAAAGATACAGTCATTGTTGATATCACAGATGGTCAGACAGGACCAAAAGTAGTTAGTCGTGTTGCTCGTGATGACTATGTACGCGTATTAACTGGGGTAAAAAATGGTGCTATCTTTGAATCTGATAGTGCTGTAGACAAAGGTATTTACAAGCTAATAGTTATTTACAAGCCCTAAAAAAGAATTGTTTGATTTGCTAAAAAAGAACCAGCCCCATCGGGGTTGGTTCTTCTTTTGAAATAAGTATTATGAAATGATAAAGGCGTGTGACGTAAATACAAAACCCTATTATTGATCGCATATCAACTATATTATTGGATACCTGGCCACAGCTAGGTGGGACAGGGGGACAGGAGTTTTGTCCCACATTTTAGCGAGCAGGAGAACACAGAAAGTTTTTTTGTGCTGCATTTTAAGGATTAATAAATCTGGAGCACAAGGGGATATATTCTTTCGTGCTGGCTGAAAGTAACAGAAAAAAGCCGCTATTTAAAATAAAAAATAGCGGCTTTAAAAATTAAGTTTTAATTCTCCAGTTCTTCTGCTAATTTGTCTAGATCCCTTTCACTAAGGCCGGTTGCAAGGGAGATTTGCTCTTTTCCAACGCTTCCGTTATTGACAACTCTAAATTAGATATCATTTCCCCTGCCTCCTTTCCCGTCTGGGAGATTATGTTTTTTAATTCATTCAATATCCCCGGCTCTTTACTTGGCACTACATTTATAAGCCAGTTTTTAAAAAGGTTAAGCTCCTCCGTGGTTAACTTTTTAATTGTATTCAGCAGCGCTTTTAATCTATTCAATAATTGCTGCTCGCTTTGTTTTTGATCAAGCAAAAAGATGGTCGCAATTAGGATTTTTCTTTGACGGAGGTTTGGATTAGTTGCGGGAATATCTTTTTGGCAATAGTAGGTACTTTACTCATACATTAAAGAGGTGATCTCTATGTGTAGATACCTAAAATAAATCACTATGGGTTCCAGTGCGAGTGAGGGTTAAGGTCAAAATATCCTCTTCAATTTTATATATTAAAAGCCAATCAGGGGTGATATGGCATTCGCGGTACCCTTTATAATTTCCGATAAGTTGGTGGTCAAGATATTTTTCTGGAAAAGGTCCATTTAAAACTAACAGTCTAAGGGTTTCCTCGAATAAACTTATATTGTAACCTCTTTTTTTAATTAGTTTAAAGTCTTTTTTGAATTGGTTGGAATATCGGGTTTTAAGCATTCAGATCCTCCATTAAAGCCTCAACACTATCAAAGGTTTTACTGAGATTGCGATTATTATTTACATCTTCGATGGCGTCTAGAGTATCTTCATTGGGAAGATTTAGCCTTAAATCAAAGGGAATGCCGCCATAGCGAATAGAGTGGCGAAGAAAGATATTCATAGCTGTGGACATATTAAGTCCTAACTCGTTAAAAATAGTTTCAGCCTGTTGTTTAACCTTGCTATCAATACGAATATTTATATTAGTAGTACCCATATTATCAACTCCTTTCTATGCCCCTAGTGTAAAATATTATATAGACATTGTCAATAAAAACATAGGTGGGACAGGGGGACAGGAGTTTTGTCCCACATTTTAGCGAACAGGGGAACACAGAAAGTTTTTTGTGCTGCATTTTAAGGATTAATAAATCTGGAGCACAAGGGGATACATTCTTTCGTGCCGGCTGAAAGTAACAGAAAAAAGCCGCTATTTAAAATAAGAAATAGCGGCTTTAAAAATTAAGTTTTAATTCTTCAGTTCTTCGGCTAATTTGTCTAGATCCCTTTCACTAAGGCCGGTTGCAAGGGAGATTTGCTTTCTTGGTATGCCCAACTGCATAAGGTTTTTGGCTACCAGTGATAACCCTTCGCATTTACCTTTTTCTTTAACCAAGCTATATTTCATTGACAACATCCTTTAGAACAAGCAGTATTTGTTTTCAAGTTTATTATATAAATAGGGGTTGCTTTGGTCAATAGCCAACCTAGGATCGGCCGCCCGATCAAAAGCAGCAACCCCTTTTCTTGGTTATATGGTAACATATTGAAAAGTGTTCCACAAACAAACATTTTTATCAAAGGTTGAACCCTTTTTCTAGCCTATGTTTGGCTCTTGCGAAAATTTAACCGTTGCATTACAATACTAGCTAGTGAAGAGTCCGCA
>CAZCQT010000184.1:0-4239 GCA_964500905.1 uncultured Moorellales bacterium | reverse complement strand
AAAATCAAAGTTATTTCTCCGGTATCTTTAATCTTATTACCTATAAAATAAGTTAACCAAACCGCCAAAAGACCGCAAATAAAGGCAGAGACTATTATCCCCATACTACTCCAGGAGTTTAAAATTGCCACAGTAGCACCAAATCCCGCCCCTGCTGACACACCTAAAATATCAGGGGAAACCAAAGGATTCCTGAATATGCCTTGATATGCAGCTCCGGAAACTGATAAAGCAAAGCCAATTAATATTGCCGCCAAAATCCGCGGGACACGCAAATTAAAGATAACTGTTTGAACCGTAGAAGGCACTGAAATCTCTATACCAAGTAGGCGGCCCATCAACGTTTTCCAAACATCGTGGATAGAAATCGGGTATCTGCCAGCCACTAATGCCGTCACTACTAAAAACAATAGAATCCCTGCCAGCAATACAATCTTTGAATTACCGAGATTATTATTTTTAACTGTATCTGTGTTTTTTGCTGCCATAATTCCTCCAAACCTCCTATAAATGAGGCATTAGATTACTAGGGCTAAAAAAAATAGCCCCTGAGAGTTCCGGGACTATTGACTACTATTCGCCAAAAACCACCTCCTTCTCAAAACGTGAAAGCTTATCCGTTTCCAGATAAACTCCGAGAGCATTAGCTCTGGCCAAAGTGCCATAGGTTTTCCTTTAGGCTTCTCAGGCTCGGAGATTAGTATTAAATTGTAAAAAGCAACTGCTTATTCTTTTATACAACCCAACAATAGCACAGATCATAAAAAATTACAATAGCAATATACAGCATTAACTTTAGCACAAACAACAAGCTGCTTAAAACAAAAAGAGAGAAAAAGAAACGGCTGCCAAACTCCTTCTTCTCTCTTTAAATAAACATTTTAGTAATTATATTGGTTTAGTGAGAACCAACCAACTTAACAAATTTTTACTTGCAACTGTACCTTCTTTCACTAATCCAATGAAACAAACCTGAAATCCCCCACTTACCAATTTAATACTGCTAATTTGTTGGCTTTTCAAATATTACGTTTATCCCAGTATCAGAGCCAAAACCGCCACTTGCCCTTTTACCCTCAACACCAAAAGAAACGGCTGTAGAAAGAGCATATTTTTTATTTATATCATCAAACTGGATATCATGAGGATTGTTTGTAACGCGAGCCCGCTTAATTTCAACAGTCCAAACTCCATCAGACCATTTGGCACCTATAAGGGTTCGAGCCCTATTACCGCTTGGCTCTTGAAGAATTAACTCAGGAATCATGCAATGCAATTCTTCATATCTTGCCCAAGCTTTTTCAATTTCCGCTTTAGAAAGGCTGGCTATTTTAACCGCACGGCCTTCCTTTATATCTTTATCGGTAATCATTATCCCATCCGCAAAATCCTTTGGATTTAGCTTAATATACTCGGGAGCTGTGGCATACATTCCTTCAAACCCTACCGCGTTGCGACGATAAGGCATTTTTCCTTCCTTGCCCTGTAAGCTATTGCCTTCCGCCCACTCTTTACCGTAGCACTGCAAGCAATACTTGCCGGTTTCCGTACTACCGGCTGTTCCCGCATAATCGGGATTATCAAAGCTGGTTTGGATACGCTCATCTGCCCATCCCACAAAAGTAAATGTACCAGAGGTAACTTGATACGGGTCTTTGGTATCATTTTGAACAAAACTAATTTTCCCTTCCTGACTGGCTCCAAGGTAGCCTAAGGGAAAACCCGTTTCATGCATAGATCCGGGGCCATAACCATGTTTGCATAATATATTCCAAAGATCAGCACCTGCACCTGGTGGAACCACATGCCTGTTTTTACCCGCATCATCAGTGTGACACATAAAATTACAACCGCCCTCATCAAGAGCAAAATCGCTTGTTTCCCAGGCCATATTGTACATTTCCCAGCTACGATAAACCGGATCACCTTGCTCCTCACGATAGGCTCTCCAACGAACAAATTTCTCCCCATCATAGTACCAGCTATCTGGAGTTACAACACTCATAGTTGGATCCTCAACAATATACAAAAATGCTACCTCATCATCAGTGTATACACCTTTGAGGGTAGTATTACTGCTCACCACACCAATTGCATCTTTCCATTGAGGATCACCAGCATCACCATCAATTTGCGGCATGGCATCAACTTTTTTCACTAAAAAACCAATTGTATTTCCGGGAGCAGTTGGACCGGGTGGTACGACTTCAGGCGAGCTAGGTGAATCGACTTCAGCTGAACTGGGCGGTACATTATTTGCACCACAACCTGCGATCAGTCCCACGGCAAGAAAACTAAGTAATATCAGCAAAATAAAACTCTTTTTTCTCATCCCTAATATAAGCCTCCTTTTTGCTTACATTAATAATCAACCTTTAATAGCCACCATTGAAACAGCCCGGTTTTTCTCAAAACCCCCTCCCCTCTAAATAAGTGAATTGCGTTTTGGCAACCTTTCATATAAAGCATTCGACAATTGGCTTACAATTCCTTCCACCCGAGTAAAAATATTTCAATTATTAATCCCTCCATCTTAACAAAGATTTTTAGTTGCCATTATAAAAAACCGCCCCTGAATAAATCATTTGTTTTATAGGGAGTGGGAAAAGATTGCTATATAGGCATTCTTGTAGCTAGGTTGGTGGTAATTTTACAGATATGAATATAATATTGTTTTTTATTAAATTAATTTTAATGGGGCATTAATGAAATGTTGCCCATACAAAATACTTTTAAAGGCTGCACCTTTGCTAATTTTCGCTACCCGTTTAATTTCCGTGCTTTCTTTGATAGATAAAATCAAATTATTTTCTTTGACCTATCCCAGTCCATGTTTAGATACATAAAAATTCATTTTTAGTTTTTTATATTTTTTTCCCCTTTTGTTTTTTTAGCCATAAAATATAGCTAAATAATACCGCATCCATTACTACCTTAAAATTTGATTAGGTCAAAATTTAATATTTAATTGTACTTCTATAATAATTCTATTATTTTTATTAAATACTAATAACCGGCAATTATAAGTTTTTTTGTTTAATTACCCGAAAATAACGATGCCGAGTTGTCAAATAATAAATATGTTAATTTGCACTACTTGTTTTCACTATGTGGAGTTAAATTATTATTAGTGGAAACAAAAGGTAAACTTTTAGGATCTAAAGTAGGTGATGATACGAATATTACTCGTCGATCAAGGGGATCCAAGTAGTTTTTGCCTCAAACCCATCTACAATCGGACGCATATAGGTCATCACTTTTTTCATGGTAGTAGCTTTTTTCTGTGTTATCGCCTCTCTGACTATTTCTGTTTCGGGGTAATCCATAGGCAAGCCTAATGCTGTATAAAATTCCTCTTTATCAAGTTCATAAGCAGCAATAATCTGACCAAAAGAAAAGTTTCCTCTTGGAGCGGGTAAACCCTTTCCCCTTATGTCTACCCCATCAACCTCCCAACTACTACTTGACACTGCCACCTCACGCTGCCCTAAAAAAGCTGCAACATTTTCGTTTGTATTAACTGTGATAACAGCAGTGGCTATAAAAATTAAGATAACAAACCCATAATAATATCTAAAGTGACTACCTTTGTGCATATCTGTTTTCAGTATTTTTCTTTTATCTGAATTCACCTTCCTGTCGGATGATTTTTTATTAAAGCTATATAAGCCCTTAGGGAAGTACTGTAAATAAAGTCCGCCATCGACTGGGCAAGCATCAATGCATCTGAAGCAATGATTACAATCAAGAGCATCAATTCTACCACTATCGGCAATATGCAATTTCATAGGGCAAACCCTAGTACACATAGTGCAATCAGTACATGCCGCATCATTTCTGACAATTCTTAAGGGACTCAATTTACCGATTAAATTAATAACAGCCCCCATTACACAAAAATATTTACAAAATGGCCTGCCTATAAAAAAGGACAAGACTATTGTAAGCGCTAAGATAATAAAACCGAAAGAAATCATGGGAGCCTGTATTTTTATGAGGGCCACAATTAAGTCATAGTCCCGTATTACTAAATCCGCAGCAACCCAGGTACTAATTACAATAACCATCAAGGCTAAATATTTAAAGCTTCTTGCCCATAAATCTATTTTTACTAAAATAGATTTATTTTTGCAGATTAAAAGGTGGTATTTTTTATTAACAGCCTTTAAAAAAGACACCCCGCTAATTTTTACACCAATTGCTCTCAAAATTTCCTGGGCGGTACCAATAGGACAGACC
>CAZCQT010000183.1:0-4240 GCA_964500905.1 uncultured Moorellales bacterium | reverse complement strand
AGCCCGATGGCTCCGGGACGGAACCCTTGGTGACTATCACCTCTCAGGATATTCAAGAGTGGGGTGTTGAGGGCAAGCCCCAGCAAGGCCGTATTCCTCTTGGGGAATTTAAGGCGAAGGGTGTTTATCAGGTTCCCAGAAAGCCGGGGGATAAGCTAGGTTATATTGGCTACGAGAAATTCAGACAGGATCCGGAGGCCAATCCATTAAAGACTACCACCGGTAAGTTGGAAATCCATTCTCAAACCTTGGCTGATTTTATTAAAAATTACGGATTTACGGAAATTGATCCTATCCCAACTTATAATGAGGCTACCGAAGGCTACGAGGATACCTTCTCCGATTGGGATAAGGGCGTGAAGGGGGAATTTCCCTTGCAGGTATTTAATCCTCACTATTTCCGCCGTTCCCACACGGTTTTTGATAATATTCCTTGGTTGCGAGAGGCTTATCCAAACCCGGTCTATTTAAGCAGCAAGGATGCCGGGGATAGGGGTATTAAAACCGGTGATACAGTGTTATTGTCCAGCCGTTGGGGTAAAAACTTAAGGGTTGCTCAAGTTACGGAAAGACTATTGCCTGGAGTTGTGGGGCTTCCCCACGGTGCTTGGGTAGAGATTGATGAAAAAACGGGGATTGATAAGGCTGGTTCAGATAATGCTTTAACGGGCCCAATTACCACCGGGCAAGGCACCTCAGGTTGGAACACTTGCAATTGCCAGGTAGAAAAATGGACCGGCGAGCCATTAAAGGCAGATGTCCTGTGGCCGCTGAGAAAGGTACTATAAGGAGGGGAGAACATGGCAGGATTAGGATTTTATATTAATATGGCTAATTGCATTGGTTGCAAAGCCTGTGAAATCGCTTGTAAGGATAAAAATGAACAACCCATTGGTGTTCGCTATCGAAAAGTTGAAACTTTTGAAGGGGGCAGTTTCCCCAAGCCATATGTTTTTCATATGTCAATGAGCTGCAACCACTGTGAAAAACCGCTTTGCGTCTATAACTGTCCCACAGGTGCCCTCTATAAAAGGCCCGATGGCATTGTTGCTCATGATCGTGATAAATGTATTGGTTGTCAATATTGCACTTGGTCTTGTCCCTATGGGGCTCCCCAATATATTGAAGAGATTGGGAAATCAGGCAAATGTGATTTTTGTGCAGATTTAATTGATTTGGGTATGAATCCGGCTTGCGTAGACGCCTGTGTAATGCGTGCTTTGGATTATGGAGATCTGGATGAATTAAAGAAAAGGTATGAAGGTACAGACAGCTTAAATATACTGCCAAGTGCTGATATTACAAAACCATCGGTGATTATTAATCCTAAACCGATGGCCAGGAAGGGGGCATAAGCATGGGTGCGTGGTCATTAGTAATTTTTTCAGTTTGTTTACAGGCAGCAATAGGGTTATTTATTTGGGCAATTGTGATTAAAGCTAAAAAACCGGATTTAAATCACAGTAGACCGGCCTTGTGGGCAACCATTCTCTCCGGTGTGGCAATGCTGGCTTCATTAGGGCATTTAGGTGTTCCTTTGAAAGCGATTAATTCCATCACTCAGGTGGGCAGCTCCTGGCTGAGCAGGGAAATTATTTTTGCAGCTTCCTTTTTTGTAATTGCCTTGGTAACCTATGTTTTGGAGAAAACCAATCCGGTGATGACCAAAGGCTTTTATTGGGTAGGCGGTGTTGTTGGTTTAGCAGGGGTTTTCAGCATGTCAAAGATTTATATAAATACTGTCATCCCTGCTTGGGCAACCTGGTATACCGCAGTTGATTTTTTTGCCACAGCCTTGATTTTGGGAGGAATTCTCTTCCTTGTATTAGCTAAGTCAGACAAGGATTTGGTTTCTTCGGTGGCAGTTTTAGTGCTGACCTTTGCATTAATCTATGCAGCATTAACACCTGTCTACCTGGCGGCCCTTGCTGCCGGTGGAGGTGCGGCCGCAGCCAGTGCAGCTTTGATGGCAGGAAATATGCAAGTGCTTTTATTGGCAAAATGGCTTTTAATTTTGGGAGGAGCCTTATTGGCTATAATTCCTCTCAGAAAAGAAGGGGAAGCACAAAGCTATATAACAGTTTCCTTAGTTACCCTCTCCATAGGCGTTCTGGTTGGTAGATATCTCTTTTATGCCGCAGGTGTAGCAAAGGCTATTGGGCTAATATAGTAAACAATAAAAAAAACCCCTCAGGGGTTTTTTTTATACCGGGAAATCCACGGGCGTAAATTTAGGCTGCCGTACAATCAAGAAATGAAGCTGCACATTTTACTGTGTTTCGTTCGGAGTTGGCCACCTGTCCCTACACCGCAACAAAAGTATTGTGGGGGCGGTTGTTGACTGCTCCGGGTGATCACAGTTTTCACTGACATACATAGTGGTAGTGTTTTTTGACATTAAGACACTGTTAAGACAATGTTAAGAAATGTTGCTATTTGATGATTATTCGTATTATAATTTAACTAAAGTTAAAAAGAGTGAGGTGGTACTGATGGTTTCTCTTGATGAGGCACAGGGACTCCTTAGTTTTCAAAAAGAATTGTTGACTACTATTAATGAAGGCAGGGGATTTGACGGGCTGGCAGAGGTAATAGCTAAAGGTACCGGTTGCTCAGTTATCATAACAAATTCTTTGGAAAGAGTTGTAGCTACTTGGAAGGTGCCTTATGTTATCTCTAGGGGAAATGCCTTAACTTCAAAGAAAATTGATAATGGATTTAACAATGTCCAAATCTTTTTCGAGCAGCAATCTTGGCAGGCCAACGGTTTTTCAATTAAGGGCCGCGGGAACACATTGCTGGGACATCTTTTTTTAATGGAAGCCGCGGATCAAAAACAGCTTACCTTCGGTGAAACCGGGGCGGAATTTTGCAGTTTAGAATTTTCTCGTTTACAGTCCATTCAGGAAATGGAGCAAAAACACCGGGATAATTTTATTTTTGATTTGTTATACAGTAACTTTGATTCCGAGGAAACAATTGTCACCTGGGGAGAGTTATGGGGCTGGAATCTCAGGGGGGTTCATGCCGTAGTTGTTTTTGCCCTTGAAAATTATGAAGAGAGTCCCCAGGGCAAAAATGTGATGAAGGATTTATTTAAAATTGGGGAGGAGTCTTGCCGAATTAATGGTTTAGCTAAAATGATGATGCAAAAAAGAGAACAGTTGATTGTGATCATCACCTTGGCTGAAAAAAGAAAAAAAGCAAACAGAAAAACTATCGGCAATTTTGTTAATACATTTATGGAGCTGGCGGCAGCGCATAAGCCCGGGGCACAAATCAAGGTAGGTGTGGGACGCAGATATGATTCCCCGGCAGAAATATTTCGCAGCTACCAAGAAGCGAAGACAGCACTGGAGCTGGGCAAATTAATAAGCCCCAAGGAAGGATTTCCTTTCTTCTCTAATCTGGGAGTGGCCAGATTATTGTTTAATCATGATTGGCAGCAGCTTAAGGATTTTTATGCAGTAACCGTAGGAGATTTAAAAGAGCCTGAATTAATGGAAACACTGGAGGTTTATACAAAGCAGGGTTATGATTTAAAAGCCACTGCCGAGATTTTGTTTTTGCATCCCAACTCTCTTCGTTACCGTTTAAAAAAAATAGAAGAAATTTTGGAGAAAGAACTGGATGACTTTGAAACTAAAATAGATGTATCCATTGCCATGAAAATCAGAAGCCTGTTAAAGCTGGAATAAGTTCTTGTATAAAAAACAGGGCTTGGCCGTTAGTTTGCCCGAAAGGGGGCTTGGAAATGAAAAAACAAGGGGAATATGAGATTTATCGCAATGCTTGCCCTCGCAATTGCTATAGCACATGTAGTCTTTTATCCTTTATAAAGGATGGCAAATTGGTCAAGGTGGAAGGAGATCCAAAGCATGGCTTTAGTATGGGACGTCTTTGCTCCAAAAGCTATGCTTCCTCCCAATATGTTTACAACTCTGACAGACTTCGTTACCCCCTAAGGCAAAATCCGAGGGGCTCCGGGCGTTTTGAAAGAATTGACTGGGAAACCGCTTTAACCATTATCGCTGATAAAATTTTAGAGTTGAATATACGCTATGGATCTAATTTGGCTGTCGGTTATAATAAATTCTCAGGTAATTTGGGGCTTTTACATTATGCTACCGAAGGCTTTTTTGAAGGTCTGGGGCCTCATACCCGCTCTTCGGGAGATTTATGTCAAGCGGCAGGCCATGATGCCCAGCTTTATGATTTTGGCAAGCTCAAAATGCCAGAT
>CAZCQT010000182.1:0-4285 GCA_964500905.1 uncultured Moorellales bacterium | reverse complement strand
AAAGGTGTGGTTGTATATGTCTAAGGCAAACAGTTAATATCAACCATCGACACATTGATACCTATCACCGATATGTATAGCTATGCACCTTGGAACTGAACCCCAAACTACTTGATGCAGACTATAATCTACACCTTTTTTAATGTCAATTAAATTTTAGGACACTGGGGGGTGTTTTTATCTTACAACAAACACTAACAAATAGGTGACGACAGCCCTTTTCTTTTTTAGTCAAAACATCAATAATTATTTCTGAAATTTCGCAATTCGACTTTATTGGAATTTCCATGAGTTCACCCCCCTATGTGTTAGGCTAGTTGTCGTATAAAGAAAATAGTGTACACTATAAATACGACAAACCTAAGGAGAATCAAAATGACAAAAGCAACCCCATCAAGAAAGTATTACCCGAAGGAACTGAAGGCCTCCGTTCTTAAGCGATTGGAACCGCCAACAACAGATACAGTAACAAGCTTATCCCGGGAGTTTAATATCCCTAGAACCACCATCTACCAATGGATTAAAGTGCAAAACAACAAACCAAAAGAAACAAAACCAGTTGCCAAGTGGTCATCAAAAGATAAATTCCATGTAGTATTAGAAACAGCTGCCCTAAACCAGGAAGAGCTAGCAGCCTATTGCCGTAAAAAAGGCATCTATGTAGAAGATGTAAACACTTGGCGAGAGCAATGCGTTAATGCCAATTTAGTTAATTCCAAAGACCCTCGAAAATTAGAAGAAGATTTAAAAGAGGAAAAGTTTCGTACAAAAGAACTAGAAAGAGAACTAAGAATTAAAGAAAAAGCCCTGGCAGAAACAGCAGCACTACTAGTTTTGCAAAAAAAAGCCCAAGCGATTTGGGGGGACATAAAGGTAGACTGATCAGTGCCCCAGATCGCGCAAAAGCAGTAGAACTGATCAATGAAGCAAGAGCCGCCGGTGCTAGATTAAAACCAGCCTGTGCTATCCTGGGTATCAGCGAACGCACCTATCAAAGGTGGACAAAAGGAAACGTAATAAATGAAGACCAGCGGCCAATTACCAAAAGGCCAACTCCTAAAAACAAATTAACTAAGGAAGAGCGCAAGCAAGTATTACAAGTAGTCAATAGTCCCAAATTCAAGGATTTAACCCCTAATCAGATAGTACCTAAACTGGCTGATAAAGGAGATTATATAGCATCTGAATCAACCATCTACCGCATTCTGAGAGAGGAAAAAATGAATACCCATAGAAGCCGAAGTCAAGAACCAATAAGAAGAGAAATACCAACCCATATTGCCACCGGTCCAAACCAAATATGGACATGGGATATTACCTGGCTAAAGGCAGCCATTGCGGGAAAATACTACAAACTATATTTAATATTAGATATGTTTAGCAGACTGATAGTTGCCCATGAAGTTTGGGAAACAGAAAGCGCCCAGTATGCAGAACAACTAATCAGAAGAGCAGTACTATCACAAGGAATCAAAGGTAATCCATTAGTTTTACACTCAGACAATGGTAGCCCCATGAAAGCGGCAACCTTTCAAGCAACACTAGAGAAATTAGGAGTGCAAAGCTCCTTTTCAAGACCTAGGGTAAGTAACGATAACCCTTACTCAGAATCACTATTTAAGACCATGAAATACCGACCCAAATACCCTTTTAAGGGGTTTGCCAGTGTAGAAGGAGCCAGGAAATGGGTCAAAAAATTTGCAACCTGGTATAACCAAGAACATTTACACAGTGGGATTAATTATCTCACACCGTATCAAAGGCATTATCGCCTTGATAAAAATATTATAGAAAACCGCATAAAAGTTTATGAAAAAGCCAAAGCCAAACACCCGGAGAGATGGTCCAAAGATATTAGAAACTGGTCATTACCGGAATATGTAGCCCTAAACCCTTTAAAGGATAATGAGTTGGATGTAGATTTGAAAGCACTAGCCAACTAGAACATGAAAATTAAGATTTGGCTTGCGAACCATTTATATTGAGAGGCTGGCATGGTAGCCTTGCTAAAGGCAGGGCATAAATTTTTAAGCTGCCCCTATGGCCAATAACCATGCCAGTAGAGGCTCAATGTAAATGGCAAATCGTGGCAATGGTACAGACTTTCTGAAAATGTTTAATGCGACAACTTACTTGACAAGTACCGACCCCTATTCTGAATGAAGCGTAACGGAATAAGAAAACTATACCACATTGATCAGGTAATCTTGAAAAGGGCTTTTCGATAAGCATGCTTGGGTCAGTTTAATTGACAAAACAATTATTTTATAGGTTCTCCCTATACCATTCAATCGCCGCCTTAATACCTTGCTCAAAATTCCATTCTGGGTTATATCCTAGCATTTCTCGGGCCTTACTTATATCAGCATTGCTATGCTTTATGTCACCAGGCCTATCTGGTCCAAAGATTGGTTCGATATCTTTATCCAGTGCTTTGCATAGCTCATAATAAATATCAATTAAGTAATCCCTACCTCCATAAGCGATATTAAAAGCTTGTCCAGCGACTTCACTTGACGCTAGGCAGGCTTTCAGATTAGCTTCAATCACATTTTCTATATATGTAAAATCTCGCGATTGTTTTCCATCTCCATTAATAGTAGGCCGCTCATTATTTAAAAGCTGTTTAATAAATTTAGGTATCACAGCTGCATAAGCTCCATCAGGATCCTGTTTTCTGCCAAACACATTAAAATACCTTAATCCATAGGTATCTAAACCATATAACTTACTATATAACTTTCCATACTCCTCATTTGCTAGTTTAGTAAAAGCATAGGGTGAAAGTAGCTCCCCTTCCTGGCCTTCTTTTTTGGGCAGCACAGGATGATTCCCATATACAGATGAACTGGATGCATAAACAAATTTTTTGACTCCCTGCTGCCTTGCTGCCTCCATCATATTAAGAGTTCCTCTAATATTAATTTCTTCATATAACAACGGCTTTTCTATACTCCGAGGCACAGAGCCCCAAGCCGCCTGATGTAATACATAATCTGCCCCCTGGCAAGCATACATGCATGTTTCAAAATTCCGAATATCTCCTTCTATTAACATAAAGTTTTTTTGTTCTAAAAACGCTGCAATATTCTCTCTTTTACCAGTGGAGAAATCATCCATGCACCTTACTTGGTAACCCATATTTAAAATAGCCTCGCAAAGATTAGAACCAATAAAACCTGCTCCACCTGTAACAAGAAAAATACTGCCCTTTTCAAATCCCAAATTTTTATAACCCACCCTAGAGCCTCCAGTATAAATAATTTAATTCTTCCGCTTTTTTTCTGTCAAAGATACCTTTTACATCGATAAGAACATTTTTTGCACTACCATTGCCGTTTTCAGTAGTTGCAGCTACCTCTTCATTAAAATAATGATTATTGTCGGTGCGATACCAATTTTTGATTTCTTCCAATTCTAACTTCATAAACTCCTGGTGGGCTACAGCAAAAATTAAAGCATCGGCTTCTTTTAAACCCCCAAGTCTGCCTAACTGTATCCCGTATTCTTCTAAAACTTCCTGTGCATCTGCAACCGGATCTATTACAAAGACATTCACACCATATTCTTTTAATTCCTTGGCAATATCAATTACCCTAGTGTTTCTACTGTCGGGACAATCTTCTTTAAAAGCAATACCCAATATAGCCACATTGGCCCCTTTAATTGGCTTGTTAGCTTGGACCATTTTTTTTATAGTATTTTCTGCAACATATTTGCCCATATTATCATTAATTCGTCTACCGGAAAGTATAATCTGGGAATGATAGCCCATCTGTTCTGCTTTATAGGTCAAATAATATGGATCAACACCGATACAATGACCACCTACCAAACCCGGAGAAAATTTAAGGAAGTTCCACTTGGTGCCAGCAGCCTCGAGCACCGCCTTGGTATCAATATTCATTTTATTGAATATGATAGAAAGCTCGTTCATAAAGGCAATATTGATGTCTCTTTGAGAGTTCTCAATAACCTTAGCAGCCTCAGCGACTTTTATAGATTCAGCTCTATATACCCCAGCATCAACAACCAGCTCATATACTTTAGCGATAATATCTAAAGATTCCTCATCTACTCCTGCCACGACTTTAACAATGGTCTCCAATCTATGTACCTTATCCCCTGGGTTAATTCTTTCCGGAGAATAACCAACCTTAAAATCCACTCCACACTTTAAGCCAGATTCTTTTTCCAATATGGGAATACATATTTCCTCTGTCACTCCGGGGTAAACAGTGGATTCAAAAACAACAATAGAACCTTTAACAAGGTTACGACCTAA
>CAZCQT010000181.1:0-4288 GCA_964500905.1 uncultured Moorellales bacterium | reverse complement strand
GGACCATCTTGATAATTGCTTGAGGTATCCGTTGTTCGCAGTACAGCCAATAAACCTTCTTCAATTAAGGCCTGTTTTAGTTCTTCTGCATAACAACGATTTGACATAATATAAACAACAGTCCACATTGCCAAGACCCCTTTGCGGAAATAATCAATTACCAGCTTCTATCGCACCATGTTTTGATAATATCTCAGCTCTGCCGCGTACCTTAACTGCTGAAGTATGCTCTGTAAATTGAACTATCATAACTTCCCCTTTATCCAACTTTTCGGTATGATGGAATTTAGTATCCTTTCCCCTGGTTAACCCAATAATGGTAACTCCATTTTCCAAGGCTTTAATCATTATGTACTCGCCAACAATAGGATTTAATTCCATTTTTATTCCCCCTTAATGTTTTTACCAACCAATACCTTCAGTTTAAGAGCCTCCTCGACATGAATCGGAACCAATCCAGTTACAGCCCCATCCAGAGTAGCAACTTGCTTAATAATACTTGAGCTTAAAAAGGAATATTTACTTGCAGCCATCAAAAATACAGTCTCAATACTGGATTCCAATCTTTTATTCATCATTGCCAGTTGAAATTCATATTCAAAATCTGAAATGGCTCTCAGGCCCCTAATAATAGCCTGGGCTTTTTGTTCCCTTACAAAATCTACAAGCAAGCCGTCAAAGGCCTCTACTCTAATACATGGAAATGCTTTACAGGCTGCCTTTGCCAAATCGATCCTTTCCGCAAAACTAAATAGGTTGTTTTTGTAATTATCTTTGGCAATAGCCACTACCACCTCATCAAATAAGCAAATGGCCCTTTCTAAAATATCTACATGGCCATTAGTAATCGGATCAAAGGTACCCGGATAAACCCCAATTCTCAACCCCATTCACTCCCTCTTAAGATATGATTATGTTTAATTTCAACCTAGCCTTTCATAATCCTTCAACCATTAACATTTTAAGCTAAAATCTCCTTTTATTCTTCCTCCTAAAAATTATTTTATTATTTTTTTAAGAGACAGACTTGTTCCATACCAAAAATATTTTCCAGTTGTTGATACAGCTCCGGACAAACCCGAACCCAAGCTTCTTTGTTTAGCTCCAAGCGCTTATTTTGTTCAGGAAAAACAATAGTAAGGGGAGTATCTCCGGGAAATGCTTTTATGATGGACTGCATTTTTATCAAACCATCCCGCTGTTGATTTGTTACCTTTAATTCCAAAGCTTGTTCCGGCTGCTTCTCCAGTGTCAGGATCTCTATGTTTTCAGCAAAAACCTTATACTCATCCTCGTTTTTCGCTAACCGGCCACCTAAATAGATAACTCGATCATTTTCCAATATATTAGTAAACTGCATGTATTTTTGTGGAAAAACTAACACTTCAATGGATCCCGTGGTATCCTCCAGATTAAAATATGCCATGCTACTGCCTTTTCGGGTAATTGTTCTTCTTAAACCGGTAATGATCCCGCCTAATCTAATAAAAATACCGTCTTGTGCTTCTTCTGTTTCAATTATAGGGCTAACACCCCGAGCCTTTAACTGCCACTGATAGTCATTGATGGGGTGTCCGGTAACATAAAAGCCCAAGGTTTCCTTTTCCATAGCCAACAACCTGGGTAAGGGAAATTCCGACAGATTCGGTATAGGCGTGCTATAATCCTCTCTTTGCCAGGTATTTGTGCCTTCAAAGTCAAACAGAGAAACCTGCCCCCGTAATTGATCCTCTTGTATTCTTTGCCCCCTAGCCATAGCTTGATCCAGCATTGCTAAATATTGGGAGCGTTTTAAACCAAGAGAACTGAAGGCCCCTCCGCTAATTAGACTTTCTATGACTCTTTTATTAACTGTACGCAAATCAACTCTTTCACAAAAATTATCAAAGGACTGATAATTTGCTTCTTTCCTGGACGAAATGATAGACTCAATCGCTCCAATACCCACGTTTTTTACCGCTGCCAAACCAAACCTGATTCTTCCTTCCAAAGCTGTAAAATTTGTTTGACTTTCATTTACATCCGGAGGTAAAACTTCAATTCCCAGCCTTTTACACTCTTCGATATAAAGAGTAACTTTATCAGTATTAGCTACCACGCTGGAAAGCAAAGCGGCCATGTAATGCACAGGATAATGAGCCTTTAGGTAGGCAGTTTGATAAGCCAATAATGCATAAGCGGCACTATGGGATTTATTAAACCCGTACCCTGCAAAGTAGGCAATCAGATCAAATGTTTCCTCGGCAATTTTTACATCAACACCATTATTTTTAGCCCCTTCGATAAAACCTTCCCTTTGGGCGGCAATAACTTCGGGTTTCTTTTTACCCATAGCACGGCGCAATAAATCCGCCTGCCCCAAGGTAAACCCCGCTAACTCATTTGCAATAAGCATTACCTGCTCTTGATATAAAATAACCCCGTAGGTATCTTCCAAAATAGGTTTTAAGGTAGGATGAGCATATTGAACCCTTTTTTTACCATGTCTACGATCAATAAAATCGTCTACCATCCCGCTTCCTAAAGGGCCGGGGCGATACAAAGCAACTAAGGCTATAATATCTCCAAAGCGTTCGGGCTTAAGGTTTTTTAAGATTGTTTTCATGCCTGAGCTTTCCAGCTGAAAAACACCATTGGTTTCACCTTTGGAAAGCAAATCAAAGGTTTGAGGATCGTCTAAAGGGATTTTGCCTATTTCCAATTCGATTTCATGAGATTCCCTGACAAGGTTTACAGTATCACCAATAACAGTTAAGGTTCTTAGCCCCAGTAAATCCATTTTCAACAAACCGATTTCTTCCACGGTCTGCATGGGAAATTGGGTAGCAACTATATCTTCTGTTGTTTTTTGTAAAGGCAAATACTCAACCAATGGTCTTTTTGCAATCACTACACCTGCCGCATGGGTGGAAGCATGTCTAGGCATGCCTTCAAGAGCTATAGCGGCCTCAATTAAACTTTGATGCCTATCATCCAAAGTAGCCTCTTCTTTAAACTCCGGGCTAATCTCCAATGCTCTTTCCAAAGATATCCCCAATTCGTTCGGAACCAGCTTTGCCAATTTGTCTACTTCCGAAAGAGGTATATTCATAGCACGACCTACATCCCTGATAGCCGCTTTTGCCGCCATGGTACCGAAGGTAACAATCTGTGCCACATGATCACTGCCATATTTTTGGGAAAGGTATTCAATTACCTCCCCCCTTCTTTCAAAACAAAAATCCGTATCTATATCAGGCATGCTTACCCGTTCAGGGTTTAGAAATCTTTCAAACAATAAATCATATTTTAAAGGATCAATATCTGTAATTGCTAAGCAATATGCAACCAAACTTCCTGCCGCAGAGCCCCGCCCCGGGCCAACAAAAATGCCTTTTTCCTTAGCAAAACGAATCATGTCCCAAACTATCAGAAAGTAACCCGAAAAACCCATTTGCTTGATAATTTCCAACTCATAGTTAAGGCGATTTTCAATTTCCAATGTAATTTGATCATAACGGCTTTCGGCTCCCTGGTTGCAAAGATAAACCAAATACGAATCAATATCATATCCAGTCGGAACCTCACAATCAGACAAGTGAAGCTTGCCAAATTCCATCTCCAAATTGCATTTTTCAGCTATTAACAGGGTATTTTCAATAGCCTCCAAATTTCCCGCGAACAATTCAGCCATTTCTTCTCTAGACTTTAGATAAAATTCTTCGCCTTGGAAACGCATACGATTTTCGTCTTCTAGGTTCTTACCTGTTTGAATGCAAAGCAGGACCTCGTGATGGAAGGCATCTGCTCTTTTAATATAATGCACATCATTGGTTGCTACCAAGGGTATCTCTAACTCTTTTGATAAACGTTCCAATTCAGCATTGACGGCCAATTGCTCCCGAATACCATGATTTTGCATTTCCAAATAGAAATTGCCTTCACCATAGGTTTCTAAAAAACGCATAGCTAGCTTTTTCGCTTCATCGTATTGATTCCCTATAATCAGTTCAGGAATTTCCCCTGCCAAACAAGCACTGAGAGCAATAATACCCTCATTGTATTTTTGCAGCAGCTCCCAATCCACCCTTGGCTTATAATAAAATCCTTCTATGCTTGCCAAGCTGACCAACTTCAACAGGTTTTGGTAGCCCTGTTGGTTTTTAGCCAACAAAACTAAGTGATACAAATTGGAATCCTTTTGAGAATCACGATCATGCCTGGTACGAGCCGCACAATATACTTCGCAGCCTATAATAGGCTTGATACCTTGTTTAACGCATTCTTTATAAAATTCAATGGTGCCATA
>CAZCQT010000180.1:0-4319 GCA_964500905.1 uncultured Moorellales bacterium | reverse complement strand
ATCCTTTTAAATACCGGTCTGTTGCCCTATGGAGAATATAGAGAGGCAACAAATGCCGGCCCCCTACTGGTGCAAAACTATACAGGTCAATATGTGGCTGATTATGTTCAGACGAAGGTGGTCTCCAGTCTGTCGCCATGGCTTAACCGGCTACAGATGGGAGAAGAGTTTTTACTGCCTCTTTCCTGCTTCGAGGGACGCTTTGTAGGATCGGAAGCGGAACTGCTTGAGCTCTTTAAAAAAGGACAAGTAGCTTCACAATATGTAAATAATCTGGGAGAAATAGCAAGCTCTTTCCCCCATAATCCCACGGGATCCGATTATGCCATCGAAGGAATAACCAGCCCTGACGGGCGGATTTTAGGCAAAATGGCCCATTCAGAAAGATGGGGCCGACAAGTGGCCATTAATTTGCCGGGAAACAAAAACCAAAATATCTTCTCCGGTGGAGTGGAATATTTTAAATAGAGGTGAATTTAGTTATGAAGGAAATTTTAGTTGGAATCATAATGGGAAGTGATTCTGATTTACCGATTATGAAAGCTGCTGCAGAGGTATTAGAGCAACTGGAAATTGGCTGCGAACTGCTGATTTCTTCCGCTCACCGTACCCCAATTGAAGCAACCCAATATGCAAGCCAAGCAAAAGCAAGAGGTTTAAAGGCAATTATTGCAGGTGCCGGAGGTGCTGCCCATTTACCGGGGGTGCTGGCCGCTTTTACTAATTTGCCGGTAATAGGTGTACCTATCGAAACCAGAACCTTAGGCGGGGTGGATTCCCTTTACAGCATAGTTCAAATGCCCTCGGGCATTCCGGTGGCTACTATGGCTATTAATGGGGCAAAAAATGCAGGCATTTTCGCAGCCCAAATCATCGCCGCTCATGATGAAAAAATTGCCTCGAATTTAGTCAAATTTAGAGAGGATATGGGGAAGGTAGTTAAGGAAAAAAACGCGAAGTTAAGCGATGTAGGAATTGAGGAGTATTTGAAGAATAGAAAGTGAGTAAGGAATAGAGTACGCCCACTTTAACAACGGTAGAACAGTAGGAGCGATTATTAATCGCCCGCAACCTCAGAGGAATACATGCAAACCTGCCCTCTGTCCACTGTCCACTGTCCCCTTTCTAAGAAATACCTCAAAAGATATAAACAAGAATTTAGCTATCGTAATCAGGAGGTGTATAGATGAATTTACAAGAATATAGATTGGATAAGCCACAGGAGGAATGTGGTGTTTTTGGTATTTATGCTCCGGGGATGGATGTGGCGGCACTGACCTACTATGGCCTTTATGCCCTTCAGCATCGCGGTCAGGAAAGTGCGGGCATTGCTGTTACAGATGGAACCAATATTGACGTTTATAAAAATCGTGGTTTAGTGTCCGAGGTTTTTCAAGAAAAAACCCTAAATCAATTTAAGGGCCACATTGCCATTGGCCATGTGCGTTTCGGGGATGGCGGTTCCCCCTCCCCCATTAATGCCCAACCATTGGTTTTTAATTATTTACGCGGCTCTGTGGCCTTAGCCAATAACGGAAAACTGGTCAACGGGGATGAATTACGTCATCGACTGGCAGTAAACGGCTCAGTTTTTCAGTCCGACAATCAATCGGAGGTCTTCGTTAATTTAATTGCCTGCTACAGCCAAAACACCATTGAAGAGGCTTTTATGAAATGCATGATCGATGTTAAGGGTGCTTACGGACTGGTGGTAATGAATGAAAAACAATTGATTGGGGTCAGGGATCCTCACGGAATCAAACCATTATGCATAGGTCGGCTCCAGGATGCTTATATTATAGCTTCGGAATCCTGTGCTTTGGATACCATTGGTGCTGCCTTTTTGCGTGATGTGAAGCCCGGTGAAATAGTAATTGTAGATGAAAACGGCTTAAGAACCATCCAAACCATGACTCCCGCCAGAAAAGCAATTTGTGCTTTTGAATATGTTTATTTAGCCCGCCCCGACAGCATTATTGACAGCACAACCGTCATTACAGCCAGACGAAACATGGGCTATCAATTGGCCAAGGAAATGCCGCTGAAAGCAGATATTGTAGTGCCAATACCTGA
Source organism: uncultured Moorellales bacterium (assembly GCA_964500905.1). Classification (GTDB taxonomy): domain Bacteria; phylum Bacillota; class DULZ01; order DULZ01; family DULZ01; genus JBBAFB01. The sequence continues at coordinate 2,246 of CAZCQT010000180.1, read as the reverse complement.
TTCTGGCACCACTGCTGCCGCCGGTTATGCGGAAGCCACCGGCCTTCCTTTCAGGGAAGGCATCATGAAAAACCGCTATATAGGACGCACCTTTATTCGTCCTTCCCAAAAAATAAGGGATGTGGCTGTCAGATTAAAGCTCAATCCCATCAGGGAAATAGTAGAAGGAAAGAGCATTGTTTTAATAGATGATTCCCTGGTTCGGGGAACTACCAGCAAAAAAATTATCCAGCTGCTGCGAAGCGTTAATGCCAAAGAAATTCATATGTTAATCACTGCCCCTCCCGTGGCCTATCCCTGTTTTTACGGAATTGATACCTCCCAAAGGGATGATTTAATCGCCACTAATTATGATTTGGAGGGCACAAAACAATATATTGGAGCCGACAGCCTCTACTATTTAAGTTTGGAGGGCCTGTTAAACTCATTTGAGGAGCCGGCCAACAATTTTTGTACCGCTTGCTTTAATGGAGATTATGTACTGGGTACCCCCTCCATTATAGAAAAATAAATTTAAGCCGAAAGGAGTTTTTTGCGTGAAGGATGAAAAGACCATCAGTTACCAAGAAGCCGGGGTAGATATTAATGCGGGAAAGCAGACTGTAGATTTAATCAAAAAGCATGTTATAACTACTCTTCGCCCGGAAGTATTAGGAGGGGTAGGGGGCTTCGGTGCTCTTTTTGCAATTGATACCCATAAATACAAAGAGCCTGTCTTGGTTTCCGGCAGTGACGGTGTAGGCACAAAACTAAAAATAGCCTTTGAAATGAACAAACATAATACCATAGGAATTGATTTAGTGGCCATGTGCGTTAATGATGTTTTAGTTCAAGGTGCCGAGCCCCTTTTCTTTCTGGATTACCTGGCCATGGGAAAGCTCATTCCTGAAAAAGCAGCTTCTATTGTAGAGGGCATTGCCGATGGCTGCCGTCAAAGCAATATGGCCTTAATCGGGGGAGAAACCGCAGAAATGCCCGGACTTTATGAATCAGATGATTACGATTTAGCCGGTTTTGCAGTTGGAGCAGTAGAAAAGGATAAAATTATAGACGGTTCCAACGCCCATGCGGGGGATGTTTTGATTGGCCTTGCTTCCTCGGGTCTTCATTCTAACGGCTTTTCTTTAGTGCGTAAAATTCTGTTAGAAAATTCTGGCATAGACTTGACGGAAAACCTGCCTGGGTTATCCAAAACCCTGGGGGAAGAATTATTAACTCCCACCCGTATTTATGCACCCCATATACTGCCTTTGTTAGACAAATATCAAATTAAGGCTATGGCCCATATTACAGGCGGAGGTTTAACCGATAATTTACCAAGAGTCTTTCCTCTTAATTTAAATGCCTTAATAAATCTCAACAGCTGGGGTATTCCCCCAATCTTCGATCTAGTTGCCAAAAAAGGTCCTGTAACTCCGGAAGAAATGTACCGCACCTTTAATATGGGAATAGGCTTTGTTTTAATCGTTGCTCCCGAGGAAGAGACAGCAATTAAAGCGGAGATAGAAAAAAGCGGAGTTAAAGCCTTCAGTATTGGCAAATTAGAACCGGGAACGGGAAAAACAGTTTATCTGTAAGGAGGGTTTTCAGCCATGTTCCCCATTGCTGTTTTAGCTTCGGGCAGAGGATCCAATTTAGAAGCTATTTTAGAAGCACAAAAAAGCAATCATTTAAACGCACAGGTGGCAGCAGTAATCAGTGATAACCCCAAGGCCAGGGCTTTAAAGGTAGCACAGGAATTTGGCATAAACAATTATGCCCTGGACTTTGCCCTTTTCAAAAACAAAGAGGAATACAATCGGAGTCTAATCAAACTTTTAAAGGAAACCAAAATTCAATTAGTGGTGTTAGCGGGCTATATGAGGCTGTTATCTCCTTCTGTTGTAGGAGCCTTCCCCAATAAAATTATTAACATCCACCCGTCCCTGCTTCCGGCCTTTCCCGGTCTTAATGCACAGAAGCAGGCTCTGGATTATGGAGTAAAATATACCGGCTGCACTGTCCACTTTGTAGACAAAGAAATGGATACGGGCCCCATTATAGGGCAAAAGGTGGTACCCGTTTTAGCAGGTGATACCTTGGAGGAATTGACCTGTAGGATTCTAAAAGAGGAACACGCTCTCTACCCCCAAGTGATTAACTGGATTGCAGCAAATAAAGTGAGCATAATAAACAGAAAGGTTTCTGTGCAAGGAGAGGAAAAGCTTTTATGAAAATTTTAGTGATTGGCTCCGGAGGCAGGGAAC
>CAZCQT010000179.1:0-4323 GCA_964500905.1 uncultured Moorellales bacterium | reverse complement strand
CAATGCCGGCACCGATGAGCCGATGGGTGTCGGTGCGACATGCTCAATGCCCTATAATATTATGCAGTGGTGCCGGAAAAACCGGGGCTACGAGATGCAGCACTGGTCTGTACATGACCTGAGAAAAACTGCGCGGACGAATTTTTCAACGCTGACGCAGCCGCATATTGCTGAGATCATGCTGGGCCACAAGTTGCCAGGCGAATGGCGAACTTATGACCGGCATTTGTATTTGGAAGAGCAGGCGGAATGCTTGGTTAAGTGGTTTGATCGATTGAATGCTTTACACTTTTGATGTTAAGCCGATGTTGGACTGGACAGGTAATGCTGATTTTAATGCTTAACTTTTTGTTATTACTGAGTTATTTAAAAAAAACGACGAAGTGTAAAGTGTAGTTATGGTCTAGTGGTGGTTTACATTTGATATTTTCAGTGTCTTTTATATATAAAAAGCCACTCATAGAAGTGGCTCTGTTTTGTATTACACTAACTATTATTAACTGATTAGTTCTTTGATTGAATAGTGATAAGAAGTTCGTGTGTTTCAGAATTCAATAATTCTTCATTATTATAAATCTCGCAATTAAATCGAATTATTCCTGGGCCAGGAAGTGGGAAAGGATATAAAACAAGCGGTAGGGAAATTGTCCGCATTGATATTGGCTCTGCTGTCTTAACGTGTATATCGCCATCCATGACAGCGATATTGTTACCATTATGATCGACTTTTAATGAAAATCGATTAGGAATTACATGGTCAGAATCCTCGATTTCAAGCCGTATATAAATGCCAAATCGATATGCAATTGGCCATTGAGCATTATCTTGTAAATTTAAACCGATTACTTCGGAATAAATTCCCATTACTGAATATTTATTCCCAGTTTCAAACCGAATATCTTCGGCAATTATAAAGTCTATAAACCTCACTCAGTACCTCCAGTAACAAGCTCATTGTTTCTAACAAGCCTTGGTTTCATTGAATTTAGATCAAAAGCTGAGTCGTCTTTAAGTTTAAGTGTAGCGCGAATTTCTATTTCATCTTTGTTATTAGAGACAATATCCATATAAGCTTGTCTTGTATGAGATATGACCACATATTCGAGCACATGCGCTGCCTCTTGTACTAATCTGGAACTCGCTATAGACTCATCAAACTGCGCATCTGCAACTTCAAGTATCCAAGGATAAGTTCGAATTATTCGTAAAAGGGCTAAAGATGATGAAGAGAGATCTCCTCCTTTCCAGCGAGCAATAGTCCTAGTAGGTAACTCCAATGCTCGCTCCATATATGACATTTTTATGCTTTTATCGGATAAGTCATCTAACATATCAATAACAGATTGTTTTTTCGCAGCTAGAATAGCTTTATCAATCTGCTCGTCATTAACTTCTGAGAAATCACCACTTTCTCCGCAAACTTCACATGTTTCTAATACTTCATCATATATAGCAGGATTGCTGTATACAATTGGGATCATGTGCTTAGTTTTAGTGGTTTTAATTGAGACAGAACCACACACTGGGCAAGAGGTATTCATTTTATTTCTCCTCAGGTATTTGTATTAATGTTTTTATTTCTGATAATTTTCCAAACCAATTCTCATTACGAGGCACAGAGTCTCTGTTTGACTTAAATGATTTAATAATCCATTTCTGAGTTTTTGCGCTGAATAAAAAAGCTATATATCCATGCTTAGGTCCAGAATAAAAACTATAGGCGTCAACCATAATAGGACAAGTTGGATCAGGGTTTTTTTCCCAAGGTTTTGTGTTTAAGTAGAGAGGAGTTTCAAGGCCTTCATTAGCTATAAAATCTAGCACTGCTTTTTTTGTATTTAACCTAAATTCATCACGAGCACATCGTTCAGCATTGGTTAAAACAGTAACTTGGTTGCTTTCTGCACAGGCTTTGATTAGCTCATGGAGGTCATAAGCAGCGTCCATATCTCTATCTCATAGAAAATTACACGTATCATAACAATAAATCCAAATTTATTATACGATAAATGTATAATTACAAAATACGTTAATTTACTTAGAGTATGTCGCCACACAATTACCTTTATCCTTTTGGGTATTAGTAAAAGCGCGTGGAAATGCCTGCTGCTTCATTTTTAGCCGCCATGTGAAATTTCCACACGCTTTTACTAATATCTTTTATCTAGTACTCTTGGTATATTTGAGTCATAAAAAAGCCGACAGCTTATCGGCTAATTTTCTATGCTGTAAGACAACATAATCATTTGCTGGAACAATCGGAAGGTGAGAATGGAAAGATTCGCTACTTCAATAGAAGCGAGCATTGATAACAATAATTGGCTTGCGGCGCTTTTTATGGCTCTTGCAATGCCAGATATTTGTGCAGCACTGGAAAATCCTGAAAGACAAGTTGGCGATCGTTACAAAGATTGGTTTAACCGATATTTGAAGCAGACTTACAACCCAGAAAATACATATGAATTATTGCTTGCGACATCACCAGATGCTGTGCATGGATGGCCGCCTGAAGCCATTGAGTCAATGAAGAGGAAGCCGGCTTCAAGAGAAACCGCCTTTACAGCGGAAGATTGTTACCGCCTAAGATGCAAGTGTCTTCACCAAGGTCTGCCTGAGCGAATGGGACAAGACCGAATTCATTTCACTAAACCCCATCCAACTGGTATTCAAATACACAAGTGCAGCTTCAACGGAGTACTGCAAATATCCATTGATGTATTTTGCAAAGATGTAGCCAAGGCTGTCCTGGTCTGGTGGGATACAGCTCAAGCAATCCCCGAAATATCTACCCGTGCCCAACAACTGATCAAAATTTATGGACTAGATGCACAGGAACTTCCGATTGTTGGGTACGGCTCGTAGCTCAAATATCTGCAAATAACGGGGATTGTTGTTGATCTTTCGTCTAGTTAAGCCATTATTGATCAATCCTCCTAAATTCCAGAACCCATACCCAAGGATTTTGGTCCCATGAGTCCTCTCCGTTTATACGCTCCCAAAGATCTGCATATACAACTCTAGGGTCACTATTTGCGCAGCCAAAATACTGTTCTCCTTGATTTATGACATGTCGGCCGCTGGCCGGAAGTTGGTACAGTCCTTCTGCAGCTGCATCACGTTTGCTAATATCCTGCAATCTTTCTACGCGAACGCCGGTTATTTCGTAAGCGCGAATTAAACCCCATCTACTTTTTTCGCCCAGCCTTGGTTAATCTGTACTTTATCGACCTGCCAGGGCAGTAGTTTTTCGATGTCTTCCAACGATTGCGCCTGGGGTAGTTCTTTAAAAACATGACGCAGGTAGCGATAGGGCTCCAGGCCATGAACCTTAGCCGTTTCAATCAGGCTGTAGAGATGGGCGCTGGCTTTGGCGCCGGCTACGGTATCGGCAAACAGCCAGTTGCCCCGACCGATGACGAAGGGGCGTATGGCCCGCTCGGTGGCATTGTTGTCGATGTCGAGCCGACCGTCCTCGCAATACCGGATCAGCTTGTCCCATTGGTTGTCGAGATAGCTCAGCGCCTTACCGGTCAGGCTAGTGGGCGGCACCTGGGGGAGCGACCTATCCAGCCAGGCTCTGATTTCATTCAGTAACGGCACGGCTTGTTGTTGTCGGCGTTGATAACGGTCCTCCGGCGTCAGTTCCTTGATCAGCTGTTCGATGCGATACAGTTTCTGAATATAGATGAGTCCTTTACTGGCCTTGCCGGCTTTGGTTTGGGGAGCCTGCGCTTTCAAGGCCTCATCGAATTTCCGGCGCGCGTGCGCAAAGCAGCCGACTGGGGTTAAGTTATTTTTTGCGCACACGGCCTCATAGCCGACATAGCCATCGGTCTGTAAATAACCTTGGTAACCGGTCAGCAATTCATCGGCCACGCGTTGCCCCCGCGAGGGGGCATAGCTGAACAGGATCGCTTGTCGGTCGGGCGGACCGCCGCGCTGCACCCACAGGTACGACTTGGATTGGGCTTTTTTGCCGTCTTCCTTGAGCACCTGCAAGGTGGTCTCATCCATCTGTTGAATGTCGTATTGCCGTAACTGTTCCTGCAGCAGGTTGATCAGCGGCTGGATCAGTTCAGCGCAGCGAATCATCCACGCGGCCAGGGTGCCGCGGGCGATATCCAGACCTAAGCGCTGCAATATTTGACTTTGCCGGTACAGCGGCAAGGCATCGAGAAACTTGGCGGTCACCAGGTAGGCCAATAAACCGGGCGAGGCGTTGCTTTTCGGGATCGGTTGCGGCGGCAGGGGCGCCGTTTTAACGTGCGCTTCGCAGCACGGACAGGCGTATTTCTTGCGGATATGACGCAGGACTTGGATTTT
>CAZCQT010000178.1:0-4350 GCA_964500905.1 uncultured Moorellales bacterium | reverse complement strand
ACAGTAGTAGGATCTACCACCGTATACCCTTGGAGCTCTAGATTTTCTTTTTCGCCTTCAGGAACCCACCAAGCCGGCAAACCAAAGGTAGGCTCCTTGGTAACAATACCTGTGGTGAGTTCAGGCAAACCACCCGGATTCATTACTAAACTATATCCGGGCATAATTTCATCGTTTGCCGCCTCTATACCGTGCAATTTAAAGCTATAGCTATTTGCTCCTAATTGCAAATTATCTCTAATGCGAATTGGTCGCACATAAATGCCTAAATCCATGGCACACTGCCTTCTTACTACAGCCAACCTATCCAGTAAATCCCCCCCTTGGCTTTCATCGGTTAAGGGAATTAAGTTATAGCCTATTTCTATCTCCATGGGATCCAGCTGAAAAAAACTTAAAACATTTTCCGGCTGTCTTGGCTTTTGTACCACATCGGCGGCCTTTAGCGATTCCGCCGTTTGCTGCTCTTTCTCCTCTTTAGTCAATATATAGGACACATAACCTGTGGCAAATGCTAAAATAAGAAAAGGCCAAGTGGGCAAACCCGGAATTAAACCCAAAATTGCCAATAAAATAGCTGCCAGGCCAATTACCTTGGGGAAATTGGTTACCTGCTCCGAAAGATCCTTACCAAAGCTGGTCCCCGAAGCCGATCTAGTTACCAAAATACCGGTTGCAGTGGAAACTAATAAAGCGGGGATCTGGGTAACCAAGCCATCCCCCACAGTCAACACAGTATACTTTTTAAGGGATTCCATAATAGGCAACCCCAACTGCCAAGCCCCAATGGCGAAACCACCGCCAATATTAACCAGTGTGATAATTATCCCCGCAATAGCATCACCTTTAACAAATTTACTGGCACCATCCATAGCTCCATAAAAGTTTGCCTCCTGCTGGAGCTTCTCTCTTTTATTTTTGGCTTCCTCATCTGTAATTAAGCCCCCATTTAAATCTGCATCAATACTCATTTGTTTGCCTGGCATAGCGTCTAACGTAAACCTAGCCGCAACTTCGGCCACCCTACCGGCACCATTGGTAATTACTACAAATTGAATAATTGTAATGATAAAAAAGATAATAATTCCTACCACATAGTTTCCGCCTACTACAAAATCACCAAAGGCTTTAATCACTTCACCTGCGTTAGCAGTGGTTAAGATCAGCCTGGTGGAAGCAACGTTTAAAGATAAACGTAGCAAGGTAACCACTAAAAGCAAGGAGGGAAAAACAGAAAATTGTAAAGGCTCAACTGTAAACATAGTGGTTAATAAAATAATCAAACCGATAGATAAACTAAAAATTAAGGCAAGGTCCAAGATATTTGGTGAAATTGGAATAACAATAATAAAGATAATACCAATAACTGCTGCTGCAATTAGTAAATCTGCATAGCCCTTTACTCTGGTTAAATATCTTGTCAAATTTGCCCCCAGTGTTGCCATTGGATTATCCCCTCTGCTAAAACTAAATATTTTTACCCATCCTATAAAGCATGGCAAGTATTTCAGCCACAGCTTGATATAATTCCGGTGGTATCTCTTGGCCTATTTCCACATGCTGATACAAAAACCTGGCCACCGGCTTATCTTCCGTAATAGGAATTTGATGCTCCGTGGCTCTCTCTTTAATTCTTTCGGCAATTATTCCCGCACCCTTTGCCAACAAAATAGGTGCCTTGTCATTTTGACCTGACTGGTATTGCAAGGCAACTGCCAAGTGAGTTGGGTTTGTTACTATAACAGTAGCTTCCGGTATGCTATGCATCATCCTGTGCAAAGCCAATTGCCTTTGTTTTTCTCTAAGCTTGGCTCTTAAAAGAGGATCCCCTTCTAATTGCTTATACTCTTCCTTTACCTCTTGCTTGGACATACGAATATTTCTCTTATATTCATATCTTTGAAAAATGTAATCTAAAATTGCAATAATCATAAAGGCAGATATTACTGCCATTCCTATTTTAAAAATAATACCGGCAACCAACTGGACACTGTGAAAAACCTGCATATCCACCAAAAAAAGTAAACTTTCCAAGGCCCCGGCTATAATTTTATAGCTGATAAAGCCCACAATAATAATTTTAAAAAGAGACTTAGCCAACTCTACCAAGGAACGACGTGAAAACATTCTTTTAAAACCTTGAATAGGGTTTAAGTGAGACAGCTTTGGCTTAATCGACTCCGTTGAAATCTTCAAGCCTACTTGCCCTGCATTGGATAGAATACCAATACTGACAGCTGCAATAAATAATGGTGCCATTAGGTTAAAATAAGTTGCTGTCATCTCTGTTCCCAAATGACCTAGGTTTTCCCGGCTTAAAGGCTGTGACAGCCAATGCCCCAAAGCAAGATCAAGAAAGCCTAAAATGTACTTTAAAAAATAGTCCTTCAACGCAAATACCATTAACATGACAACTAATAAACCCAAAGCCGCATTTAAATCAGTACTTTTGGCCACCTGTCCTTTTTTACGGGCTTCCTGTTTGCGATGAGGAGTTGCTTCCTCTGTTTTTTCGCTATCCGCAAAGAGTTGCAAGTCAATGGCATCTAAAAACCACTTCTCTTCCATTAGCGAAAACTCCCTATTATTGTAATCAAATCTTTCTCTATTTGGCTAATCATATTTCCTAAAACTAAAGCCATGATGGGCATAGTAATAGCTAAAACTAACACGCCTACTCCTATCTTTAAAGGAAAACCTAATATAAACACGTTTAGCTGGGGAACTGTTCTTGCTACTAGGCCCAGGGAAATTTCACTAACAAAAATAACTGCCAAGACAGGAGCAGCCATTTTAAAAGCTAACAAAAACATTCCGGAAAAAATCTTGACAATTTGCTCAAAAGGGAAAAGCTGCATTTGTATTCCGGCTGCCGGTACTAAATCAAAGCTTGCACCCAGGGCCAAAATCAGGCTATGATGCCCATCCATTGCCAACAACATCATCAAAGCAACGATATTTAAAAAACGCCCAATTAAGGTAGATTGAATTTGACTGGCCGGGTCAAAAAGATTCGACATAGCAAAGCCAATACTCATATCCATCATTTGTCCGCTGACCATGATCCCTGTAAAAATTAAATTAGCCACAATACCTAAGGTTAAACCCATTAGAGCTTCACCGATCAACAGAGTTACGAACACCGCCGTATCCAGTTCCAGCAAAGGTGGATTTCCCGCAAAAGGCGTTAACACAATTGCCAGGCCCATACCTAAGGCAATTTTGGTTAAAGCAGGTATACCACGGTTAGAAAGCAAAGGTGCAGTAGCAACGAAGGCGGTTATTCTCGTAAGCACCAACAAAAAAACCAACCAAAGATTAAGCTCCATTCCCTGCCTCCTATTTAATCATGGTGCCCAAGTTAGAAAAGAGCTCCGATGTAAAACTTACTATAGTAGTCAACATCCAGGATCCAAAAATTAAAATTGAAAAAAGCACCGCTACGATTTTGGGAACAAAGGTTAAGGTTTGCTCCTGTATCTGGGTAGTTGCTTGAAAAATACTAATTAGCAAACCCACAGCCAAGCCTATGATCAATGGTGGTGCAGCAATCAATAAGGCCACATATAAAGCATCTCTTGCTAAATGTAATACAAATTCCTGTGACAATATGCTTCCTCCTTTTTTATGAAGGTTTAAGCTTGAAGGGTGAAAGATGTTTCTCAAGCAAAGCTTTCTAAAAGAGATTTTACTACCAAGTACCAGCCATCCACCATTACAAAAAGCATTAGCTTAAAAGGCAGGGAAATCATTATAGGCGGTAGCATAAACATCCCCATCGCCATTAAGGTGCTAGCCACTACAATATCTATCACCAGGAAAGGTATAAAAATTATAAAACCCATTTGAAAGGCAGTCTTTAATTCGCTAATTACAAAAGCGGGAACCAAGGTGGTCAACTCAATGTCTTCCTTGGTCTCCGGCCTTTCCTGATTGGCCATATTTACAAAAAGAGCCAAGTCTTTTTCCCTAGTGTGCTTAAACATAAATTCTTTAAAGGGTTTAGCCCCTACCTCAAAAGCAACCTCCTGTTCAATTGTTCCAGCCAAATAAGGATCCAGGGCAGTAATTTTCGCCTCTTGAAAAACAGGTGCCATCGTAAAAAAAGTAAGAAAAAGTGCTAAACCTATGATGACTTGGTTTGGAGGTGATTGCTGGGTAGCCAAGGCATTCCTGACAAAACCCAACACAATTGCCGCTCTGGTAAAGGAGGTCATTAAAATTAAAATTGCCGGTACCAGCGATAAAACTGTTAAAAGTACCAACAAGCGAAGAGTCCCTACTACCTTAAGAGGATCATCGCTTTGGGCAATCTGTAAATCAATTTCCGGCAAGGGTATAGGCTGTGCA
>CAZCQT010000177.1:0-4403 GCA_964500905.1 uncultured Moorellales bacterium | reverse complement strand
CATCCTTAACAGAAGCCTGCTGAGTCAATTTTTTTAGCCTCTGATACAGATCCCCCCTAGTTTCGGCGGACAACAAGAAATCTTCTAGGGCTTGTTCGGGCAAGATCTCCAACAAGCCATCACTGTATAAAAAGATCAGGGCATCTTTTTTTAGCACTAGCTTTGTTTCTTCAAAATTTAGATCTCTAACTAAACCAATTGGCAGTTGTCTGCTGATTAAAGGAGTCAGTTTGTTTTTGTCCTTTAAATAACCCGGGGGGTGTCCTGCACCGGCAAAAACCAATTCATTGGCTGTGGCTTTGACACAGATGCCGGTAACATAGTAGCCCAGATCGTTATTTGTCAAAAGACCATAAAGCTTGTTGTTTAATTGCCCAAGCAGTTCCCCGGGGCTGTTACAGCTTTTATCCAACAGGGCCTTAACGGCAACGGAAATCAAAGCTGCGGAGGGCCCGTGACCAGTGGCATCCGCCAGAAACCCCCAGCGTTCCCCGTCCTTTTCCCAAAACTCAATTAGGTCCCCGCTGACCTGTCGATAGGGCTGGTAAAGCAAAAAATCATGCTTTTGCAAAGAGGAGTGGTCAAGAAAAAGACCCCTTTGTACTTGATTGGCGAAGATCAATTCATGATAAAGGTTTTGATGGAGCGTCCTGATCTTTAGCATATTGCGTACTTTAATTGCTAATTCCAAGCGATCCAGTGGTTTGGATAAAAAATCATCCGCTCCGGCAGATAAGCCTTTAATTCTATTTTCCTTATCATGCAGGGCGGTTACTAAAACTACCGGCAAAAAGGGCTCTTGCCAGTTTTCCTTGATAAATTTACAGAAGCTAAACCCATCCTCACCGGGCATCATCACATCCAGTAAGATTAAATCCGGCTCTGTTGAAACCAGCAATGCACGCCCCTCAAGGGCATTTGAGGCCTCCAGCACCTCGTATCCTTCCATTTCCAAATACCCTTTAAATAACTCCCGATTTAAAGGCTCATCATCTACTACCAAAACTTTCTTGTTCAAGACCTTTATCCTCCTTCGTTATAGTGGGTTGATCCGGCAGATGATCTAGGCTTTTAAAGCCTCTTCTAAAGAAGGATAGATTTCGATAATTTGATTAAGACGAGTAATTTCAAAAATACGTGCAATGTTTGGCTGTGGGTTGATTAGAATAACTTTCTTTCCTTCCATATATTTAAGAAGAGAGATAATTACCCCCACACCGGAACTGTCCATGCGTTTTACCTCGGTCAAAATCAGGATTATCTGTTCCGTGTTTTCAGTTACCTCTTTTTTAATTTTTTCCTTTATTTCTGTGGAATTAAAATAGTTAAGCTCTTCCTCTAAGCGGACAATCAGATTATTTTCCCTATGATCCGAACTAAACATAATCCTACCTTCCTTTTAACTAAATTTTAAACTTATCTGTGGCTTGAACTAAAGAAACAGTAATGTCCTTCAGTTTTAAGGCAGTGGAAGCCACCTCGTCTTGGGAGGCAGTTTGTTCTTGAGCAGCAGCGGCTACTTCTTCTGCACCCGAGGCATTTTCTAAGATGGCATCACTCATATTGCTGACCACATTGCTAAGACCAATTCCTTCTTCTTGAACCTTGGTACTTAAATCCAGTAGGTTTTCCGAGTTAGTGGCAGTTATATTAGCCACCTTTACCAGTGCGGCTAAGGATTCCCCGGTTCTATTAATAATATCCATTTGTTTATTGATTTCTTCCGCATTAACCTCCATAGAATTCACCGTAACCGTTGTTTCTGATTGGATATCTTCAATTAATATAGTAATCTTTTCAGCGGCTGAAGCAGATTCCACTGCCAGCTTTCTGACTTCTTCGGCCACTACCGCGAAACCCCTTCCGGATTCTCCCGCCCGAGCTGCCTCAATTGCGGCGTTAAGAGCCAGTAAATTAGTCTGGGAGGCAATGCCATCGATTAGTTCAACAATGGTAGCAATTTCTCCGGATCGCATGCCCAGCTTTTGAATGGCATCAGTGGCAAAGTTAACAGTTTCTGTAACGGAGCTCAATTGAGCAATGGACTGGGAAACTGCCTGTTGTCCTTCAGTAGCCAAAGAAAAGGATTCCTGGGCCCTCTTTAAGTTATCATCCGCATTATGTCTCAGGGTCGTGGCATAGCCGCCTAATTCCCTTGACATTTCCCCAAGTCTGGAGGCTTCTAAAGAAAGATGATCGCTGTTTTCCGCCACTCCCTGAATGGCTATGGCGATTTGTTCTGCTGCTCTCTTTGTTTCGTCAGAGCTAAAAGCCAGGGCATCGCTGGCTGTATTTGCTTTGGTGGTTTCTTCAAGAATGTTGGCAATTAAGCCTCTTAGTCCAAGCAGCATAGCTTGAAAAGATTCCAATAAATCTTTAATTTCGCCTTTGGCTTTAATATCATCCAACCCGATTGCCAGATCACCTTCGGCTGCTATCTTTGCTCTCATCGCTAAGGAGGTGATGGGTCTGGAAATTGCATTAGCGGTAGAGAGGCTTAAGTAGATGGCAACAACGAATGAACCAAGAGCCCCCATCAGTATTAGCAATTGAATTTGCTTGGCAATATCTTCACTTTGGGACACAGCCAAATCTCTTTTAATTACAACTTGGGCCCGTACTTCTCCCAGGTGATGTTTAAGCTCATCAATGGCAGGCAAAAAGTGATCAATAAAAACTGCATAAGCCGCTCTAAAATCTCCCATAGAAGCAAGCTGCCATGCTTCCCTGCCATAGAGGTGAACTCGTTGATGGGGATCCTCGATTGCCAGAAAGGCTGTTTCCAGTTCGGGGGTAGGCTGGAAGTTGTCATACCATTGACCAAAATCACACTCATGGGGACCCTTGGGCTCCGCCATTAAATTTTCTGTTAACAGCATTTGGTAAAGGTTTTGCACAAATTCCCCGTGTGCTATTTCTGCTCGCAGTAGATGAGTGTTGACCTGGGCCTCCTTGTTGGCATTTTCCGTTACCTGGCTTAGGGTGGCGGTGCTCCAATACGAAAGGCCCCCTGTTCCAAGTAAAAACAGCAAAATAATTCCAAATCCGCTTAATAATCTTTTTTTAACCCATCCCATTCTTATTCCCACATCCTCTTTTTGCTTTGATCTTTCTTTTAGGTAAAAGATATATATCATTCGTTATTCTTTGAAAAACTTCATTTTCCTGCCAGCTAACAATTATTCTTATTAAAATTGTAGAAAAAGAAGTAAACATGCCGAAACAGGTATGCCTTCGATTCCCTGACTTGGGGGTGTCTTTTTAATCGAATAATGATATAATAAACAAGTTAAATTTAAGTGAACAGGTGAGATAAATGGATCGTACAAAACATTTAGGAGACGCCCCGATTCCGGGTTTATTATTAAAATTTTCTTTGCCTGCTATTGTAGGTATGGTTGTTAATGCCCTTTATAATGTTGTTGACCGTATTTTTATTGGTCATGGGGTAGGGGATATTGGTATCGCGGGTATTACCGTTGGTTTTCCTATGTCCATTATTATGATGGCTTTTGGAATGTTGATTGGAATAGGCACAACCTCCCTTATTTCAATCAGGATAGGGGAACAAAAACGAGAAGAGGCGGAGTCCATTATGGCTAATGGGACCGTGCTTTTAGTTTTAAGCTCTCTGGCTATTACAGTAGTTTCTTTGCTTTGGCTGGAGCCCTTAATGGTGCTTTTTGGTGCTAATGCAGAAATCATGCCCTATGCCTTGGACTATATGAAAATCATCGTTTCAGGCAGCCTTTTAATGGGAATTGGCTTTGGTATGAATAATTTTATCCGTGCGGAAGGCAACCCCAAAATAGCCATGTATACCATGTTAATTGGAGCGGCAGTTAATACCATCCTAGATCCCATTTTTATTTTTGGCTTTGGTTGGGGCATGAAGGGAGCGGCTTGGGCAACAGTAATTGCACAAGGGGTTTCATCCGTTTGGGTTTTATCATACTTTTTAACAGGAAAAAGCAGCTTAAAGCTGCGGCTTAAAAACTTTCCACTGCGTTGGAAATACGTGTCCTCAATTTTTGCCATTGGCTCGGCACCTTTCTTAATGCAAATGGCTGCCAGTCTTCTAACGGTCATTTTAAATAAAAACCTTCTTTACTATGGAGGAGAAAAAGCCATTTCGGTTTTTGGTATTATCAATAGCCTGGATATGTTAATTTTTATGCCCATTTTTGGGATCAACCAGGGATCCCAGCCCATTATAGGCTATAATTATGGTGCAAAAAGTTACGGCAGAGTTAGGCATACCTTGGTATTAGCCAGCCTGGCAGCTACAATGATTATGCTGGTCGGCTTTGTTTTAAATGTATTTTTCCCCGCACAAATGCTTGCTCTTTTTAATGCTAATGATCCGGAATTATTATCCATTGGTGTTACCGCCCGGCGGATTT
>CAZCQT010000176.1:0-4407 GCA_964500905.1 uncultured Moorellales bacterium | reverse complement strand
AAGGAAGTTATTAATTTTAATGACAGCATTACAAGGCTTTTGAAGAATATGGAGGATACCATGTATGATGCGGATGGCGTAGGTTTGGCTGCTCCGCAAATCGGTGTTTCCAAAAGAGTAATTATTGTAGATACAGGCGAAGGTTTGTTAGAACTGATTAATCCTGTAATAGAAACTATGGAAGGCGAAGAGGAAGAGCAAGAGGGTTGTTTAAGTGTGCCCGGCAGACAAGGTATTGTCAAAAGGGCTGCAAATGTGAAAGTTGCGGCTCTAAATCGGGCCGGTGAAGCTATAGTTGTCGACGCGGAAGGCCTTCTGGCCAGGGCCCTACAGCATGAAATAGATCATCTTGATGGTATTCTATTTATTGATAAAATGGTTTTAGAACTCCGGGATGGTGTTTAAAAATGAAAATAGTTTTTTTAGGAACCGCTGACTTTGCTGTTCCTTGTTTAGGAGCTATCTGCCGGGCAGGGCATCAGGTAGTGGGAGTAGTTACCCAGCCGGATCGTCCAAGGGACAGGGGTAAAAAAGTTAATTATAACCCGATAAAAAAAGCTGCCATGGCTTTCGATTTAAATATTTTACAGCCAGAAAATATCAAGGTGCCTGCTGTAATTGATGAGATTAAAGCCTTAAGACCGGAATTATTGGTTGTGGTGGCTTATGGGCAATTGCTTCCCAAGGAATTGTTGCAAATAGCTCCCTTGGGCTGTATTAATGTACATGCCTCCCTGTTACCAAAATATCGTGGTGGGGCACCTATTCATAGGGCTATTTTGGCCGGAGAGAAGGAAACAGGAGTTACCACCATGTATGTTTCCGAAAGTCTTGATGCCGGCGATATTATTCTGCAAGTAAAAACTGAGATTGGTACGGATTTAACTGTGGGTGAGCTTCATGATATACTATCTGAAATGGGGGCAGATCTTTTATTAAAAACTATCAATTTGATTTTAGCTGATGCAGCACCGAGGATTTCTCAAGATCATAATAAAGCCAGTTATGCATCTTTATTAACAAAAATGGATGAAAAAATTAACTGGGCGACAGATGCTCAAAATGTTGTTAATTTAATTAGGGGGATGGATCCTTGGCCTGGGGCTTTCAGCAATTGGAATGGTAAAAACCTTAAAATTTGGAAAGGCAAGGCAGTTACTTTAAATAAAAACCTGGTTGTGCCGGGAGAAATAATAGCAATCGATCGGGAAGGTATTTTAATAGCGGCAGCAAATGACACCGGTGTATTGATCAAAGAATTGCAGCTCCAAGGAAAAAAACGGCTTACCGCCAAAGAATTTTTAAATGGCAACCATCTGGCGGTAGGTGAAAAATTAAGCTAAAATGATTTTACAAAGGAGGAATTACAATGCCACTCTTTTATGATTGGACGATGATACTTTTAATTCCAGCGATAATTTTATCTCTCTATGCCCAGTTTAAAGTGCAAAATTCCTATGCAAAATATATGAAGGTGCAATCGGCAAGTGGAATTAGTGGTGCAGTGGCTGCAAGGGAATTGTTGCATCAAGCCGGTATTGATGATGTTCAAGTAGAACTGATTCAAGGAAAACTTACGGATCATTACGATCCCCGCAGCAAAAAACTTCGATTGTCCGCTGATATTTATCATGGCAGTTCCATTGCGTCCTTGGGTATTGCAGCTCATGAAACAGGCCATGCAATTCAGCATGATGTGGGGTACTACCCTTTGGCTTTCCGGAACAGTTTGGTACCGGTGGCCAATATTGGTTCCAACGCAGCCTTCCCTTTAATTCTTATTGGGTTACTTTTTGGAATGCCTAATCTGGCTATTTGGGGAGTATATGCTTTTGCGGCAGTTGTACTTTTTCAGATTGTGACCTTGCCGGTGGAATTTAATGCATCCAGCAGGGCTGTGGCGGTTTTGGAAAGTAGCGGTTTTATCACCGATAGCGAGGTAGGGCCTACTAAGCGGGTTTTAAATGCCGCGGCCTTGACCTATGTAGCCGCCGCTATTACTGCTATTTTGAATTTGGTTCGTTTGTTGATTATTTCGGGAGTATTAAATAGAAATGACTAAAGGATCTTATAATAAAGGACAAGGTATACAAAGAAAAACAATAGCTTCAAGTGCCAGAAATGCCGCCTTAAAGGCTTTAATTGAGATTTTTGAGAATGGTGCCCATGCTAATTTAGCAGTTAATAAAATTTTGTCTCAACAATCCTTAGAAGGCCCCGAACGGGGTCTTTTTACTGAATTGACTTATGGTGTTACCCGTACTAAAAATACTTTAGATTGGATTTTATCAAGGTTTATAAAGAAAGATTTAGGCAAACTTACCCCGCAAATAAGAAACATTTTGCGTTTGGGTTCATACCAGTTGATTTATTTAGATAAAATTCCGGACTATGCGGCTATTAATCAATCTGTCGAATTGGCTAAATTATATGGTCATCAAGGTGTGGCAGGCCTGGTAAATGCTGTTCTTAGAAATTTACTCAGGCAAAAAGAAACCATAAGCTTTCCTCCCCTGGAGGAAGAACCTGTGAAGCACATCTCTTTAAAATATTCTCACCCCCAGTGGTTAGTTTCTCGCTGGATCACCGAATTTGGTATCCGGGCTACAATCAAGCTTTGTGAATATAACAATAAACCCGCGAACTTAACTCTAAGGGTAAATACTCTTAAAATTTCAAGGGAAAAATTAGTACAAAGCCTCTTGTTCAGAGGATTAAAAGCAACTAACAGCAACTTGGTTCCGGAAGGAATACTTATTGAAGAATGGCCGGGTTTAGAGAACATGCCTGAATTTGCAGAAGGGCTTTTCCTTATGCAAGATGAGGGCTCTATGCTGATATCTCATATTTTAAGCCCGTCAAAAGGAGCAAAGGTTGTGGATGTTTGTGCTGCACCCGGCACTAAAACAACCCATTTGGCCCAACTAATGGAGGATGAGGGTAAAATATTAGCTTTTGATATTCACCCCCATAAATTAAAGTTAATTGAATCAAATTGCAAGAGACTTGGAATACATTCGGTGCAGGTCGGTTTGATTGATGGAAGAGAATTGACTAAGCAGGTTAAAGAAAAAGTGAATTATATTTTAGTTGATGCACCATGCTCCGGTTTAGGGGTCTTAGGCAGAAGAGCAGATGCTCGTTGGCGTAAAACCCCTGAGCAATTACAGGAATTACCGGTATTACAAAAAGCAATTTTAAGTGAAGCCTCTCAAATACTGGCTCCTGAAGGTGTGCTGGTTTACAGCACTTGCTCTATAGCCAGGGAAGAGAATCAAGAGGTAATAAAGGAATTTTTAAACTCTAATCAAGATTACTACCTGGAGAATTTAAGCAGTTATCTTCCTTTTTCACTGGATGATCCGCGGGATATTGAAGCCGCTAAAGAGGGGATGATACAATTTTTGCCCCAGGCACATGGTATTGATGGTTTTTTTGTTGCCCGCTTGCGTAAGAAAAAGCAATAAAAATAATATGTCTGATTGAAAAGCTTTTTGTTTATAATATAGTAAGGGGGGCTGGGAATGCCAACTGAAAAAATACATCTGAGAGATTTAGATTTGACAGACATAGAAACAATAATGAATGACAAAAAATTGCCCCTTTTCAGATCCAAACAGCTTTTTCAATGGATTCAGCAAAAGGGCGTTACTGATTGGGATGAGATGGTTAATTTGCCCATAAGTTTAAGGCGGGAACTTGGTCGAAGTTTTAAAATTAATGGTTTGTCTGTCATAAAAAAAGAAAGATCTGAAAAAGACGGAACGGTGAAATATTTGCTGGCTTTGCATGATGGACAAACTGTCGAAACTGTTTTAATGGATTATCAAGATCGCAAAACAATATGCATCTCTACCCAGGTTGGCTGCCCTTTGGCCTGTGCATTTTGTGCAACCGGCAAATCGGGGTATAAAAGAAATTTAAAGGTGCATGAAATATTGGATCAAATACTGGTTGTCAATCAAGATCTTTTACAGCAAAAGAAGGAACTTATTACAAATGCGGTATTTATGGGAATGGGTGAGCCCCTATTAAATTATCAGACTTTATTAAAATCCTTGCACATTCTAAATCACCCTTTGGGTCTAAATATCAGTTTCCGTAAAATGAGTGTTTCTACCAGCGGTATTGTGCCGGAAATATATCGCTTAGCAAAGGAGAAAATACCGCTGGTGCTGGCAATTTCTCTGCATGCTCCAAATAATCATTTAAGAAGTCAATTAATGCCGATTAATCATAAGTATTCAATAGAAGAACTGATTAAGGCCTCTAAGTTTTGGATCAAGGAAACCGGTAGGCGAATCACTTTTGAGTATATTTTAATAAAAAAGGTTAATGATGGCTTAAAAGAAGCAAAAGAATTAGCTTCTTTGCTAAAAGGCTTATTGGCTAATGTAAATTTAATTC